>NZ_JBDFPP010000049.1:0-1271 GCF_039672635.1 Pseudomonas sp. P39-UII1 | reverse complement strand
GGGCAAGCCCGCTTGTATGGTAGGACTTGAAGGGAGGAGGAGGGACATAGCTCGCTTCTGACTGTTCGCAGCAGTACAGACCGTGGGAGAAATCACCCCTCCTCCTTTCAACACCCAAGCGCCGATAAGGAATGCCTCGTGAGCAAGCGACGATAGATGCAAGCCTGCGCCAGGGTGTGCCCTTCAAGTCCCACTACGCTACAAGGAGCAGCTATCCATGGCAATGTCCGTAACACCATTCGAAGCTGGCGTGGATACCGCCAAAGATGAACTGGTGATTCAAAGCGCTCCGGATACAAAACCCTTCGCCATCCCAAACACCCCAAAGGCGATCAGGGCTTGGCTGAAAACATTGCCTAGCGGCTCAGCGCTGGCCATTGAGGCGACGAGCACCTACCACATGGAGATGGCCGAGCAGGCTCATGCTGCTGGATTCACGGTGTATGTGGTGGACGGCCTAAGGTTGAGCAAATACCGGGAAAGCATCGCTTTACGTGCGAAAACAGACGCACATGATGCTGCGTTACTGGCTCGCTACTTGAGCAAAGAGCGCAGTTCCTTGAAAGCCTGGACACCACCGCCAGCAGGGCACCGCAAAATCCAGGTGCTGCTGCGCCGCCGTGCCAAACTCGTGGAGATTCGCGGCATGCTGCGTATGAGCTGGTCGGGCGACAAGTTGTTCGCTTCCGAGCTCAAGCGCATGGAGAAAGCCATCAAGAAAGCAGAGATGTCGCTGGAAAAGGGGCTGCGCGAAGTGATCAAAGAGGCTGGACTCCAAGATCAGTTAAGCCGTGTTCAGCAACTGCCAGGGGTTGGCTTCCTGACTGCCGTCGGTTTGGTGATGTCATTCATGAGAGGTGACTTCGCCAACAGCGATGCTTTTGTTGCCTACCTTGGCATGGATGTGACGGTTGCCCAGTCCGGCAAATGGTCTGGCAAGGGCAGATTGAGCAAACGCGGAGACGCGGAGGTTCGCAGGCTGCTGTACAACGCATCGATGAGCGGTAGTCGAACCAAGACCTGGAAGCAGTTCTACGCCCATCATCTGGGACGCGGGATGAAGACTACCCAAGCCTTTGTGATTCTGGCACGCCGCCTGGCCAGGCTAGCCTTCGGCCTGATGAGGCATCAGGCAGACTGGAAGCCAGAGGTGTACACAGGAGGTGCCAAACCCGTCAGCTAAAGCTGGCTGGGCTGCTACGCAGCCCACTTGAGGGCCCCCAAGCTGCACCCAAACACTCGAAGGACTTTTCAGGTGCGATGCCCCATGC
>NZ_JBDFPP010000048.1:0-1849 GCF_039672635.1 Pseudomonas sp. P39-UII1 | reverse complement strand
GCCACGTGGTACCGACGATCTACGAGAATGCGACTGGCCTGCTGGTCACGCGCTCGGACCGAGTGGATCGCTACATTCGCCCCTTCGTCACCCGTGACGCCGAGGACAACCAGGACAAAAAAACTGATTTTGGCAAGTTGTGGGCGTTTTATTGGAACCGGGACAGGGCATTTATAGACTGGTATGAAGCCGCCGAGCTCGCCAAAGGCACCGAAGTCTCGGAAGACCCGAGCACCATGTCCACCGCCTACTGGCAATCGCAACTACCTAACTTGTGGAAAACCCTCAATAACCGCGGCCCAGGCCATTTCGAACCGTCCCCGTGGCTGCCCGTACGTTGGGCCGAACACCAACTGAAAGAGTTCGACGCCGCACCAGTGCTGGGCTACCTGCACCGTCCAATCAAGGTTTCAATGCAGGACGAACACGGCAAGCGCCTCAAACCCGCATTGCAGGCCAAGGCCTTGCAAGCCGGTTGGCTCAAGGCTCTCGACACCCTGCCCGCTGGGCATAAGCCGGTGCGAGTGTTCTACGACACCACTAACAACGCTGAAGCGGAAATCGCCCTGACCAATGCCTTGCACAGCCTCAATACCGATGGCCAAGGCCTGGACCTGGGCAATGTCGAAGAGGGCTACGACATCGGTCGACGCCTGGGCAATACCGGCGTCAGCGGCGCACTGGTGGAAATCAACCTGGCCACCATCGCCAGCTACCACGACGGCGGTGCCAGTGCCGTGGTGTACGCCGGCAGCGACGGCAGCCTCACCGTGCAGATGATCAGCCCGCCGGATGAGGCACGCAAAGCGAAGAACCAGCAGAACCGCGGCGCTGACCCCTTCAAGTATGGCCTCCCAAGCGCCGGACGATCCTAGGCATGAGCTCTCCCATCTGCCTGGGCGACCCCACTAGCAGCGGGGGCAGCGTGCTGTCATGCCAGCTGGCTGGCACCCACACCATCAACGGTAAAACGCCAGCGGTGCTGGGCGACAAGGCCAGTTGCCCGCTTCACCAAGGGGTTTTTGCCTTTGTCGAAGGGCACCCTCGCCGACGCCTGAATGGTAAGCCTGTGGTGCTGCAAGGCCATCGGCTGGCATGCGGGTGTCATGGTGTGGCCAACCATGCGCTGAATGTGAGCGTCGAGTAGTCACGAGCTGCGGACCGCCCAACCTCAAACCTCATCAGCGGATCGCCAGAGTGCAGCTTGTGCTCTGGCTCAGCTTCATCTGGATTGTCCAACTCAAAGCACAGGAAACCGGCATGGTACTTCGCGACATGAAACCCGTCATGGCTTGGGGCATTGCCGCTATTGTCGGCTCGCTGCTGGTTATCTTTGGCACTCACTGGTGGGGCAATGCCCTGGCAAGTGAGAAGGCAGAGTTTGCCAATTATCGAAACCAGATAGAGCTCAGAAACGCCGAACAACTGGCCACGCAAGCACGGATCTACGCCTTAGAAATTCGCGGATTGGGACTTGGAGTTCACACTGACGGCCAGTCCGAAATCTGGCAGTTTATCCAAAAAAAGAACGATAATTTCGCTTCGATCTACCCGCAGGACGCGAAAGATTACGATCCGTCATTAGACACTAGGCGAATCTCAGCAGACATCAAAGTCCGTATCGCATTCAAGAATTCGGCAGGTGAATCAGTGGCGTACTGGCCAATCCCGGTGTTTGCGCTTGGGCCGCCCGACCCCTACGCAAAAGGGTACAGAGCGGCCGGCCTGATCAATGAAGGGCGTAATGCTGCGACCTTGGGCGTTACCCAGTTTCTCTGGCAAGACGATGAAAACACTACCCATGCGCAAGGCATGATCGAGCGACTGTTCATGTTCTTTGACGATAACC
>NZ_JBDFPP010000047.1:0-3081 GCF_039672635.1 Pseudomonas sp. P39-UII1 | reverse complement strand
CTTTTGTCAGATCGTTCTTTAAAAATTCGGATATGTGATAGAAATAGACTGAACACTACTTTCACTGGTAGTGGATCAGGCTAAGGTAAAATTTGTGATGTTGCATTACGAATTTTCGGCGAATGTCGTCTTCACAGTATAACCAGATTGCTTGGGGTTATATGGTCAAGTGAAGAAGCGCATACGGTGGATGCCTTGGCAGTCAGAGGCGATGAAAGACGTGGTAGCCTGCGATAAGCTTTGGGGAGTCGGCAAACAGACTGTGATCCAGAGATCTCTGAATGGGGGAACCCACTCAGCACAAGCTGAGTATCTTGTACTGAATACATAGGTGCAAGAGGCGAACCAGGGGAACTGAAACATCTAAGTACCCTGAGGAAAAGAAATCAACCGAGATTCCCTTAGTAGTGGCGAGCGAACGGGGACCAGCCCTTAAGTTGGTTTGAGATTAGTGGAACGCTCTGGAAAGTGCGGCCATAGTGGGTGATAGCCCCGTACACGAAAGTCTCTTATCAATGAAATCGAGTAGGACGGAGCACGAGAAACTTTGTCTGAACATGGGGGGACCATCCTCCAAGGCTAAATACTACTGACTGACCGATAGTGAACTAGTACCGTGAGGGAAAGGCGAAAAGAACCCCGGAGAGGGGAGTGAAATAGATCCTGAAACCGTATGCGTACAAGCAGTGGGAGCCTACTTTGTTAGGTGACTGCGTACCTTTTGTATAATGGGTCAGCGACTTATATTCAGTGGCGAGCTTAACCGAATAGGGGAGGCGTAGCGAAAGCGAGTCTTAATAGGGCGTTTAGTCGCTGGGTATAGACCCGAAACCGGGCGATCTATCCATGGGCAGGTTGAAGGTTAGGTAACACTGACTGGAGGACCGAACCGACTACCGTTGAAAAGTTAGCGGATGACCTGTGGATCGGAGTGAAAGGCTAATCAAGCTCGGAGATAGCTGGTTCTCCTCGAAAGCTATTTAGGTAGCGCCTCATGTATCACTGTAGGGGGTAGAGCACTGTTTCGGCTAGGGGGTCATCCCGACTTACCAAACCGATGCAAACTCCGAATACCTACAAGTGCCGAGCATGGGAGACACACGGCGGGTGCTAACGTCCGTCGTGAAAAGGGAAACAACCCAGACCGTCAGCTAAGGTCCCAAAGTCATGGTTAAGTGGGAAACGATGTGGGAAGGCTTAGACAGCTAGGAGGTTGGCTTAGAAGCAGCCACCCTTTAAAGAAAGCGTAATAGCTCACTAGTCGAGTCGGCCTGCGCGGAAGATGTAACGGGGCTCAAACCATGCACCGAAGCTACGGGTATCACCTCTGGTGATGCGGTAGAGGAGCGTTCTGTAAGCCTGTGAAGGTGAGTTGAGAAGCTTGCTGGAGGTATCAGAAGTGCGAATGCTGACATGAGTAACGACAATGGGAGTGAAAAACTCCCACGCCGAAAGACCAAGGTTTCCTGCGCAACGTTAATCGACGCAGGGTTAGTCGGTCCCTAAGGCGAGGCTGAAAAGCGTAGTCGATGGAAAACAGGTTAATATTCCTGTACTTCCAGTTATTGCGATGGAGGGACGGAGAAGGCTAGGCCAGCTTGGCGTTGGTTGTCCAAGTTTAAGGTGGTAGGCTGAGATCTTAGGCAAATCCGGGATCTCAAGGCCGAGAGCTGATGACGAGTTGCCATTAGGCGACGAAGTGGTTGATGCCATGCTTCCAAGAAAAGCTCCTAAGCTTCAGATAACTGGGAACCGTACCCCAAACCGACACAGGTGGTTAGGTAGAGAATACCAAGGCGCTTGAGAGAACTCGGGTGAAGGAACTAGGCAAAATGGCACCGTAACTTCGGGAGAAGGTGCGCCGGTGAGGGTGAAGGACTTGCTCCGTAAGCCCATGCCGGTCGAAGATACCAGGCCGCTGCGACTGTTTATTAAAAACACAGCACTCTGCAAACACGAAAGTGGACGTATAGGGTGTGACGCCTGCCCGGTGCCGGAAGGTTAATTGATGGGGTTAGCGCAAGCGAAGCTCTTGATCGAAGCCCCGGTAAACGGCGGCCGTAACTATAACGGTCCTAAGGTAGCGAAATTCCTTGTCGGGTAAGTTCCGACCTGCACGAATGGCGTAACGATGGCGGCGCTGTCTCCACCCGAGACTCAGTGAAATTGAAATCGCTGTGAAGATGCAGTGTATCCGCGGCTAGACGGAAAGACCCCGTGAACCTTTACTATAGCTTTGCACTGGACTTTGAATTTGCTTGTGTAGGATAGGTGGGAGGCTTTGAAGTGGGGACGCCAGTTCTCATGGAGCCATCCTTGAAATACCACCCTGGCAACTTTGAGGTTCTAACTCAGGTCCGTTATCCGGATCGAGGACAGTGTATGGTGGGTAGTTTGACTGGGGCGGTCTCCTCCCAAAGAGTAACGGAGGAGTACGAAGGTGCGCTCAGACCGGTCGGAAATCGGTCGTAGAGTATAAAGGCAAAAGCGCGCTTGACTGCGAGACAAACACGTCGAGCAGGTACGAAAGTAGGTCTTAGTGATCCGGTGGTTCTGTATGGAAGGGCCATCGCTCAACGGATAAAAGGTACTCCGGGGATAACAGGCTGATACCGCCCAAGAGTTCATATCGACGGCGGTGTTTGGCACCTCGATGTCGGCTCATCACATCCTGGGGCTGAAGCCGGTCCCAAGGGTATGGCTGTTCGCCATTTAAAGTGGTACGCGAGCTGGGTTTAGAACGTCGTGAGACAGTTCGGTCCCTATCTGCCGTGGACGTTTGAGATTTGAGAGGGGCTGCTCCTAGTACGAGAGGACCGGAGTGGACGAACCTCTGGTGTTCCGGTTGTCACGCCAGTGGCATTGCCGGGTAGCTATGTTCGGAAGAGATAACCGCTGAAAGCATCTAAGCGGGAAACTTGCCTCAAGATGAGATCTCACTGGGATCTTGAATCCCCTAAAGGGCCGTCGAAGACTACGACGTTGATAGGTTGGGTGTGTAAGCGCTGTGAGGCGTTGAGCTAACCAATACTAATTGCCCGTGAGGCTTGACCATATAACACCCAAGCAATTTGCTAGCGC
>NZ_JBDFPP010000046.1:0-6440 GCF_039672635.1 Pseudomonas sp. P39-UII1 | reverse complement strand
AGCAACCTGACCACACTGACCCTGCCGGACGGGCGCAAGGTCAACCACCTGTACTACGGCAGCGGCCACCTGCACCAGCTGAACCTGGACGGCCAGGTGATCAGCGACATGGAGCGCGATGACCTGCACCGCGAGGTGTTCCGCACCCAGGGCAAGCTGACCAGTTGCTTTGGTTACGATGCGATGGGACGCAAGGCCTGGCAGTTTGCATCGACCCTGCCGGCAGAAAAGCTGTCGCAAGTGCACAACCCCGGCATCAATACCTCGTTGCTGGTGGAGCATGCCTACAACCCGATTCACCGTCGCTACCAATACGATCCGGCGGGCGAATTGGTGCGCACGTTGGACAAGCTGCGCGGTGAGATCAAGTACGAATACGAAGCCAACGGCCAGTTGCATAGCCGCGATACTGGCTCGTTGGTGGGCAGCGAAGAGTTCCGCTACGACCCGGCAGCCAACCGGCTGGACTTCAATGCGCGGCAACTGGAGAAGGTCAAAGACAACCGCATCAAGCGTTGGCGGGATCAGGAATACCGCTACGACCCGTGGGGTAACCTGATCGAGAAGCGCTCGGGGCATCGCAAGCTCCAGAGCTTTAGCTATGACTGCGAGAACCGGCTGGTGCGGGCAGAAACAATGCTCAACGGTAAGTTGGAAAGCATCGGCACGTATCGCTATGACAGCCTAGGGCGCCGGGTAGTCAAGCAATCCGAGATCAACGGCATCACGGAGCAGAAGCGCTTCCTTTGGCAAGGGCTGAGGATGCTGCGCGAGGAGACGCCGGGGCAGAGCATTTTGTATTTCTACGAGCCGGGTAGCTATGCGCCGTTGGCACGGGTGGATCAGGCGGAAGGGGACGAGCAAAAGGTCTATTACTTCCATACGGATCACATTGGGACGCCGCTGGAGTTAAGTAGCAGCGAAGGCGAGATCGTCTGGCAGGCGACCTATCGGCCATGGGGCGCGCTCGAACAGCTTGCGGTCAAGGATGTTGAGCAGAATCTGCGTTTCCAAGGTCAGTACTATGATGACGAGACGGGACTGCATTACAATACTTTTAGATATTATTCGCCGGAGACTGGTCGTTTTAATACTCAGGATCCGATCGGTCTGCATGGAAGTGTGAATCTATATTTTTACGCACCTAATCCAATACGATGGATAGATCCTCTGGGCTGGTATAACGGAGAAGGTGTTCGTCAGCTTGGCGTATATGACATATTTCATGAGAACACGTTGGCGCCCTCTGAGTTTAAACTTAATGACGCCACCCATTTCAGTC
Organism: Pseudomonas sp. P39-UII1; assembly: GCF_039672635.1. NCBI lineage: Bacteria > Pseudomonadati > Pseudomonadota > Gammaproteobacteria > Pseudomonadales > Pseudomonadaceae > Pseudomonas > Pseudomonas sp. P39-UII1. The sequence continues at coordinate 5,158 of NZ_JBDFPP010000046.1, read as the reverse complement.
TCGCCAATCAATCGGTGTATGAGCGCATGAATGTTGATGCCGATTTCAAAGCCACAATTGAGGCAAAATATCCCGGCATCACTAAGCATGTGCAACCTCGTATTGATGGTAGCTTCTCAGGAGATTCACCTCCGAAGCTAACTTGGCACCATGGTGATAGCCCTGGCTCCCTGCAATTGGTAGATAGGCTTGATCACAAAACCTATCACAAAATATATCACCCTGATGGTACGGGTGGTCGTAATAAATGGGGCGGTGGTACCGCCTGTAGATGATGGAGATATGATGAAAACATATAATGGGTTTGCCGCACTCCTGAAGGACGTCAATCAGCTTCCAGTCACTGGGTGGATTTTTATTGATCGAGGTATTGATGTGGGGTCCGAGGCTTCGATTGCTGAAGCTAATTACCACCTCGCCGAAACTGAGCTCGAACAGATTGATTTCGAGAAAACCAAAAAGACTTTCGTTGAGTGTCCAACCCTTTTAGATATTGTTTCAATTCTTGATAAAAGACCGACTCGCCAACACTTGAGTGACTACATCGGTGGCGTGATTTATTATCGAGAAAATGACGATTTCCTTGACTGAGTTTCAGGCTTTTTTTGCTGGCGTAACATCAGGCTTCTTCTTTGGTGTGTGTGCTTGTCGGTTGGTGCGGTTAACCAAATTGGTGGTTAGATAGGAGGGGTACGTAAGTTATTGGGCTGGCCCTATAATGCTCTTTAACAAAGGAATGGAATTGTGTATGGGGCTGATGAAGCCCCATTTTTTCACAACCACTCTGGGTGTAATCAAATTGTTGTCGCTCTCGGCTGCCGAGAATTATCGTTCCTGCCGGTGCTCGATAAAGTTTTAGGCTCTGTACGAGAAGGGATCTCACAAACCGGTTACGGCGAGAATAGCGAACAGCCCCAGCGCGAAACGCTGTTCGAACGCGATCCGATTGGCCGGCTGATGGCCAAGCTCAACCGCGATGCGCGACAAGACTATGCGTATGACGATGTCGACCGGTTGCTGAGCATTCAGCGGCAACCCAGCGGCATCGGCAAACAACTCGGCATCACCGAAGAAAAGCTGGAGTACACCTACGACCTGCTGGGCCGACTGACCCAGGAAATCACCCCACAGGGCGTGCTCGGCTACGAATACGACCCACTGAGCAACCTGACCACACTGACCCTGCCGGATGGCCGCAAGGTCAACCACCTGTACTACGGCAGCGGCCACCTGCACCAGATGAACCTGGACGGCCAGGTCATCAGCGACATGGAGCGCGATGACCTGCACCGCGAGGTGTTCCGTACCCAGGGCAAGCTGACCAGTTGCTTTGGTTACGACGCCATGGGGCGCAAAGCGTGGCAGTTTGCGTCAACGCTACCCGCCGACAAGCTGTCTCAAGTGCACAACCCCGGCATCAATACGTCGTTGTTGGTGGAACATGCCTACAACCCGATTCACCGTCGTTACCAGTACGACCCGGCCGGGGAGTTGGTGCGTACGCTGGACAAGCTACGCGGGGGAGATCAAGTACGAATACGAAGCCAACGGCCAGTTGCACAGCCGTGATACCGGTTCCCTCGTAGGTAGCGAAGAGTTCCGCTATGACGCTGCGGCCAACCGCTTGGACTTCAATGCGCGTCAGTTTGATAAGGTCCAAGACAACCGCATCAAGCGTTGGCGGGATCAGGAGTATCGCTATGATCCGTGGGGCAACCTGATCGAAAAGCGCTCGGGGCATAGCAAGCTTCAGAGTTTTAGCTATGACTGCGAGAACCGGCTGGTTCGGGCGGAGACACTGGTCAACGGCAAGTTGGCGAGCACAGGCAAGTATCGCTATGACAGCCTAGGGCGGCGGGTAGCCAAGCAATCCGAGATCAACGGCATCACGGAGCAGAAGCACTTCCTCTGGCAAGGGCTGAGGATGCTGCGTGAGGAAACGCCTGAGCAGAACATCCTGTATTGCTATGAGCCGGGTAGCTATGCGCCGTTGGCTCGTGTTGATCAGGCGGAGGGACAAGAGCAGAAGATCTACTACTTCCACACCGATCAGATCGGTACGCCCCTAGAAATGAGCAATAGCGAGGGTGAGATTGTTTGGCAGGCGACGTATCGGTCTTGGGGGGCGATTGAGCAACTGACGATCAATGAACTCGAGCAGAATCTGCGTTTCCAAGGCCAGTACTCTGATGCTGAAACTGGCTTGCACTACAACACATTTAGGTACTACGACTCTGGAGTTGGACGCTTCATTACTCAAGATCCAATTGGCCTGAGTGGCAGTTTTAATCTCTATAAATACGCTATGAACTCCGTGGTGTGGATCGATCCATGGGGGTTGACATGTTCGACTGATGCTAAAGCTCTCAGAGCAAATATGGTTGCGGCAGGCAAGTCCGAGCCTGCTTTCAAGAATTCGGCTCACCATATTGTGATGTCTAACTCTACAGATGTGCGGATGGTTGCTCTTCAAACTAAAATGAATAAATTAGATATCGACATTAATACAGCGGAAAATGGAATATTCTTGCCATCTAATAGCAAGGTAAAACTTCCTGCAGGTAGTACGCTGCCTAATCACGCGAGCATCCATACGAACGCCTACAAGCAAAAGGTTTATGATAGACTAATTTCAGTAAATAATAGCACTGACTTCTTGAGTGAGCTGAATAAAATTAACTCAGAAATCGCTCGTGGTTTGTTTTGATTAGTGAGGTGACTTGGTGGGCGAATTAAATTACCTTAAAAAGAAATTTGAAAGAATTGAATCCAATTCCGCTAGTTTTAGGGCGGATTACTTGTCTGAGGCGCTGTCACAGGTATCTAGGAAAGTAATAACCAAAGGACCTTTTTATAATATTTGCCCGTATGAGATTGAGCGCGCAGGTTTTAAAAAGGGTAGGGTGTTAAAAAAGTTACCTGCAAGTATAAAAAATACGCACGTATATCATCTCGATGAAGGCGAGCGAATCCTGTTTGTGGAAGTGTATGGCCAGTCAGAAAATATAGTGAGTAAAGAGTTTTATAAATATAACGATGGCTCGATTGAATGTATACATTTTACCAGCGTCGGTAAGCTGAGAAATATCTTGTTGTCTGAGGTCGAGGGGGGGCTGATATCTCGAGATTTAAATTGGGGGGCGTTTGGCTGTAGCGAATCGCTATATGAGTACTCTAGTACACAGCTGGAGAAAATAAAAGTACGGCAAAAAGAGCATTCAAATAGCGAGTTCTCCGAGTTCGAGGTTGTTTTTGAATATAACGGTGATGAGCTGGTTCGGATAGTGAATGTTTTCCCTGAAGGTTATCAAGAACAACGTTTTCCATGTTAACCTGATAATCGAAATCGATCCCTGGGCCACAAGACTGAGTATCTAAACGGGGAAGACGGCTAGCCGCACACCGTCATTGATGCCCACTTCGTGTCCAAGTACCTGTGGTGGAACGCCTACGCCCAGGTTGATCGCTTTGAGGACTGCTCGGGGAAAAGCACCTATTACCGCTACGATGAGCTGCAGCACCTGATCGCCGTCACCGATGCGCTGAACCAGACCACTACGCTGGAGGGATAACCCGACGGCGAAGTGCTGGGTAGCCACCACCCGGATGGCACGGCAGAATCCTGAACTTTCAACGGCCTCGGCCGCTAAGGCGAAGAATGTTGGTAGGATCTTTGGGGCTGGGTGTGGGTGAGTAGAACAATATGATTAAATTCATGGTTGCGACAGTCGAATGTTATGAGGAAGATGCTGTTCTAACAGTGGCATTGGGCGACGATGCGTTCGATCCTCAAAACTTCATAATAATAAGTCGCTTAGACGATGAAGATAATGAAACTGTAGATCAATGCATTGGGTTGCAAACTGGCAAGTCTCAATATGAAGCAGCCGACGCGATTAAAGCTGTTGTTCTGAATCAGGATTATCTGGAGGTGCTTGTAAAGCCAAAATTCGTCGATCACTTTGGCGGAGCCAAAATTGTTGGTGAATTCCCGCTGGGGCATGGAGTGACGAAGGACGAAATATCTAAGCTGCATACTTACTTGAGCAAGATATTCACTGGCAGTCAAGTAGTGCTTCTGCTTTAAGATTGCTTGATGTTATAAGCGGCGATTTGAGTGCAGGTGAGAGCTGATTGTGGTGCGGGATTGGAGCATCACGCGATCTTTAAAATTTTAAATTAATATCGTGAGGCGTATAACGCCTCACGATAACCAATCGTCATCGTGAACGTTCCGTAACAAATTAAGTCCGCCAAGAAATCCATCGTGGCGTGCCCTCAAGTTCACCGCAGGCTTAATCGCTGTTGAAGTCGCCAGCCGCTACGTGGTCGAACCGGTCGCCTCACCACCGGCCGTAAACTGATCCCCGACGAAATCGACTTCAGGCTGCCGGGCCTGATGCCGATCGAATGGTCACGCTTTTACGCCAGCGACCTCACCGTCGACAGCGTGCTCGGCCGCGGCTGGGTGCTGCCGTGGGAACAAAGCCTGCGCCGCAGCGGCAACTTCGTCTACCTCACCGACAACCAGGGCCGCGAAGTTCCGTTTGTGAACATCCAGCCGGGCCAGCGCATCTACAACCCGCACGAGCAGGTGTACCTGGTGTGCACCGAGGGCGGGCACTACATCCTGCAGACGCTGGACAACCTGTTCTTCTACTTCGGCGAAGTGCCGGACACCGACACCGATGTCCCACTGCAGCGCATCGAAAACGCCCTAGGCCACTTCCTGCACTTCACCCGCACCGAACAAGGCACGCTGACCGACATCAGCGCCACCGGTGGCACCCGCGTGCACCTGCACTACGACAACCCATTGGGTCGACTCACCGACATCAAGCGGGTGGTCGACAACCAGGCTGTCGAAACGCTGACCCAGTACTGCTACGACGAACACGGCCAGCTCAGTGCCGTGGTCAACCGCAACGGCGACACCGTGCGCAGCTTCAGCTACGCCGACGGCGTGATGGTGACCCACAGCAACGCCATTGGCCTGGGCTGCCACTACCGCTGGGAACCCCTCAACGGGAAACCCCGCGTGGTCGAGCACTGGACCAGCGACGGCGAGCACTTCCACTTCCGCTACGACTTCGCAGCGCGCACCAGCTGGGCCACCGACGTGCTGGGCCGCGAGCTGGAGATTCACTACAACGAAGAC
>NZ_JBDFPP010000045.1:0-7729 GCF_039672635.1 Pseudomonas sp. P39-UII1 | reverse complement strand
GCGGGCGGCGCTCGATCTCAAGGGCGCTAAAGATCCCAAGGCAAGCGCTTCGCGATGCGCCGCGCGGGCGGCGCTCGATCTCAAGGGCGCTAAAGATCCCAAGGCAAGCGCCCCGCAAAGCGCCGCCCGCGCGGCGCTCGATCTCACAGGCGCCAAAAAACCCAAGACATACCCATCGCATAAACGCACACTCCCCCTGCAGATTTGCCAATTGTGCCGGGCAAATTCGCATGCCACGATCCACGGATACATCAGCGCACTCCAGACTTCACTTGGAAAATCAATAACAAAGCAGGGAGAACGCGAATGACCGCGCATGCTCACACCTCGGCAACCGATCATGTACTGGCCGAGGTCCGCAATCGAATAGGCCACCTCACCCTCAACCGCCCCGCCGGCCTCAATGCCCTCACCCTCGACATGGTGCGCACCCTGCGCCAGCACTTCGATCGCTGGGCCGAAGACCCACACGTACAGGCCGTGGTACTGCGCGGCGAAGGCCCCAAGGGCTTCTGTGCCGGTGGCGATATCCGCTCGCTGTACGACAGCTACCAAGCCGGCGAAACCCTGCACGAAGAGTTCTTCGTCGAGGAATATGCCCTGGACCTGGTCATCCACCACTACCGCAAACCGGTGCTGGTGCTGATGGACGGGTTCACTCTCGGCGGCGGCATGGGCCTGGCCCAGGGCTGCGACCTGCGCATCGTCACCGAGCGCAGCCGCCTGGGTATGCCGGAGGTCGGCATTGGCTACTTCCCCGATGTCGGCGGCAGCTACTTCCTCTCCCGCGTGCCGGGCGAACTGGGTACCTACCTGGGCGTCAGCGGGGCGCAGATCCAGGCGGCCGATGCGTTGTACTGCGGGCTGGCCGACTGGTACCTGCCCAGCGAGAAGATCGCCGCGCTGGACGCCGGCCTCGACGGCCTGAGCTTCAGTGACCAGCCGCTCAAGGACCTGCAAAACCTTTTGGCCACACTCGGCAGCCAGGTGCTGGACGATGCCCCGCTTGAGAAGCTGCGCGCCGTCATCGACCACTTCTTCGCCCTGCCCGACCCGGCGGCGATCGTCGAACAACTGCGCGCCGTCAGCATCGGCGACAGCCATGCATGGGCGCTGGCCACCGCCGACCAGCTGGAAAGCCGCTCGCCGCTGGCCATGGCGGTTACCCTGGAGATGCTGCGCCGCGGCCGCCACCTGGCGCTGGAAGACTGCTTTGCCATGGAGCTGCACCTGGACCGCCAATGGTTCCGCCACGGCGACATCATCGAGGGCGTGCGCGCCCTGATCATCGACAAGGACAAGCAGCCGCGCTGGAACCCGCCGACCCTGGCAGGCCTGCAACGCCAGCGGGTCGACCAATTCTTCGAAGGCCTGTGAGCCGGGGAGTACACAGATGCAAGACCTGGAACTGAGCGAAGAACAGATCATGATCCGCGACATGGCCCGGGATTTCTCCCGCGGCGAGATCGCCCCGCATGCCCAGGCCTGGGAGAAAGCCGGCTGGATCGATGACGGCGTGGTGCGCAAGATGGGTGAGCTGGGCCTGCTGGGCATGGTGGTGCCCGAGGACTTTGGTGGCAGTTACACCGACTACGTCGCCTATGCCCTGGCGGTCGAGGAAATCGCCGCAGGCTGCGGCGCCACCGGCGCGATGATGAGCATCCACAACTCGGTGGGCTGTGGCCCGCTGCTGGCCTATGGCACGCCCGAACAACAACAGGCCTGGCTGCCGCGCCTGGCCAGCGGCGAGGTGGTCGGCTGCTTCTGCCTGACCGAACCGCAGGCGGGCTCCGAAGCCCACAACCTGCGCACCCGCGCCGAACTTGTTGACGGTGAATGGGTGATCAACGGCGCCAAGCAGTTCGTCAGCAATGCCCGCCGCGCGGGCCTGGCGATCGTCTTTGCAGTGACCGACCCGGAGCTGGGCAAAAAAGGCCTGTCGGCGTTTCTGGTGCCCACTGACAACCCAGGCTTCAAGGTCGACCGCAGCGAGCACAAGATGGGCATTCGCGCATCCGACACCTGCGCGGTCACCTTCGACAACTGCCGCATCCCCGCCGCCAATCTGCTGGGTGAGCGTGGCAAAGGCCTGGCGATCGCCTTGTCCAACCTCGAAGGCGGGCGCATTGGTATCGCTGCCCAGGCGCTGGGCATTGCCCGTGCCGCGTTCGAGGCGGCGCTGGTGTATTCGCGTGAGCGTATTCAGTTCGGCAAGCCGATCAACGAGCACCAGAGCATCGCCAACCTGCTGGCCGACATGCACGTGCAGGTCAATGCCGCACGCCTGCTTATCCTGCACGCGGCCCGCCTGCGCAGTGCCGGCAAGCCGTGCCTGTCGGAGGCCTCGCAGGCCAAGCTGTTCGCTTCGGAGATGGCCGAACGGGTCTGCTCGATGGCGATCCAGGTGCATGGCGGGTATGGCTACCTGGAGGATTACCCGGTGGAGCGCTACTACCGTGATGCGCGCATTACGCAGATTTATGAAGGCTCGAGCGAGATTCAGCGGATGCTGATTGCACGGGAGTTGAAGCATTATCCGTTGTGATTCTGCCGGTGGCTGCTCCGGTGGTTTTTATGGCCCCATCGCCGGCAAGCCGGCTCCCACCGGTAAACCACTGCCCTCAAAGCTGGTGGGGTACCTGTAGGAGCCGGCTTGCCGGCGATGAGGCCAGTACAGTCAACGCCGCTGTCTGAAGGTTTCCGACGGCAACTGCCCAAACTGCTGCCGGTAGATCTCGGCAAACCGCCCCAGGTGTAAAAACCCATAATCCATCGCCAATTCGGTCACGCTGCGCACCGCGCAGCTGCCGTCGCTGAGGCACGCGTGCACGCGTTCCAGCTTGCGTTGCCGCACGTACTGCTTGGGCGTGGTGCCCAGCTGGCGGTCGAACAGCGCATACAGTGAGCGCACACTCATGCACGCCTGCTCTGCCAGCGTCTCGGCGGCCAGCTCCAGCTTCAGGTTGCGGTCGATGTAGTCGAGGATCCGCTCCAGGCTCGCGCCTGGCGTACCCAGGCTTTCGCGACGGATGTTGGTGCTCATCAGGGTCAACAGCTTGCTCGCCACGATCTGGCTGTAATGCCCCTGCACCCGCGGCAACGAACCACTGACCTCCGCCTCGTGGCAGACCATGGCCAGCAGGTTGACGAAACCGTCCAGCTCATCCAGCCGATAGTGGTTGCGCAAAAACCGTACACCCCCGTCCGGGCGCTGCCAGCGCTGCTCTTCGCAGATCGAGTCGAGCATGTGCGTCGGCACCTTGAGGATGAATTTCTCGCAGTCGTCCGAGTAGGTAAGGTCAACCGGGTCATCCGGGTTGATCAGCAGCAGCTCGCCCGGTACCAGGTGATGCTCGCGCTGGTGCCCGCGCCACAGGCAGTTGCCGTTGAGCAGCACCTGCAGGTGGTAGATGGTTTCCAGGGCCGGTGAGGTGACCCGCACGCTGCCGCCGTAGCTGATGCGGCACAGGTCGAGTTCGGCGAACTTGCGGTGGCTGAGGCTGGCCTGCGGATGGGTGGTGCGCGACAGGCCGATGCAGTGCTGGCCGACGTGCCGGTTCACGTAATCGGACACGGCATAGGGGTCGGCGTGATGGAACACGCTACTGCGCTCGCTCAGCAAGCGGCTTTCCATAGGCAAGGCACTCGGTGTCGTTATTGTTCTGGGCGCCGCTTCCTACCGGCACAGGGCCTGTGGTTGCGGTCGTTCACGGTGATTGTATCGAGCCGGGGTCACTTCAACGGGGGCAGCTGACCGCCGGTGGTTGATACACACTAAGCAAAAGGGGGTGGTTGGGCAATTGGATCTTCGGATTGGGTGGGCGGATAGCGAACAGCCTGGCAAGGCACATGCCCGATTATCAAACACATTCCGGTGGCAGGCTGTCGATGACATTCATCTCTCCGATCGTCAGCTCGACGCAGCACCGCTGCAGCCCAGGCGTCAAATGGTTGCAAAGACCCTTTGGAGAAGCCCCATGACCGAACATGCTGTGGCCCGCCTTGAACAGCTCGACCCCCAACGCCCCTTGCGCGTGCAGGCCGGCAGCGAAGAAGTGATCCTGGTGCGCCAAGGCGACCGGGTGCACGCTTACCAAGGCAATTGCCCGCACGCGGGTGCGCCGCTGGATGAAGGCTTGATCTGCGCTGGCCTGCTGGTTTGCCCTTGGCACAAGGCCGCGTTTGCCGTCGACGAAGGCGCAGTCTGCGAACCGCCGGCACTGGCGGACCTGCGCCGTTACCCGGCGCGGGTCAAGGACGGCGAAATCTGGGTGGATGACCATCCATTGCCGCACCCCGAACCACCGCGCCACAGCGATGCCCGCTGCTTCGTCGTCATCGGTGCCGGCGCGGCAGGCTCCGCGGCAGTGGCCACGCTGTTGGCCCATGGCTTCGGCGGCCGCCTGGTGTGGATAGACCAGGAGCGGCAGCCGGCCTACGACCGTACCGCGCTGAGCAAATTCGTGATTGCCGGGCAGATGCCGGCAGACGAAGTACCGGCACTGCTGGAGGCTGACCAGCTGCGCAAGGGCCAGTTGGAGCGCTGCATGGGCAAAGTGCGCGCAGTGGATGTGAAAAAGCGCCAGGTCACCCTCGCCGATGGCAAGCGTGTCGATTATGACGCGGCGCTGCTGGCCACCGGCGGCAAGCCACAGCGCCCTGACCTGCCCGGCGTCGAGCTGGCGGGTGTGATGACGCTGCGCTCACGCGACGATGCGGCGCGCCTGCTGGATGCAGCTGAGCCAGGGCAACCGGTGGTGATCGTGGGCGATGGCTTCATCGGCCTGGAGGCGGCCTCGGCCTTGCACGCGTATGGCGCGCAGGTGCATGTGGTCACGCGGCACGAGGTGCCGTTGGGCAAACAGCTGGGTGAACGGATCGGGCGCAGCATTCGTGCGCTGCACGAGCGCAAAGGCGTGGTGTTCCATGGCCCGACCGAGGTCGAGCGTTTCATCGGTGACGAACAGGTCGAAGGCGTGCTGCTGGCCAACGGCGAGCAACTGACCACGCGGCTGGTGCTGCTGGGCACCGGGGTCACCCCGGCCACCGCATTCGTACAGGGCCTGCCGTTGGCCGAAGACCGTTCGTTGAAGGTCGACGCCGAGCTGCATGCCGGCGAACGGCTATGGGCCGCCGGCGACGTCGCCACCTTCCCCCTTACCGGCCGCCCGGTGCGCATCGAGCACTGGCGCCTGGCCCAGCAGCAAGGCGTGATCGCTGCGGCCAACATGCTCGGCGAACAGCGCCGGTACGCGGATGTACCGTTCTTCTGGACGTATCAGCATGGGCGCACTTATGAAGTGTTGGGGCATGCGCAGAACTGGGATCGGATCGAGTTTGTGGGGGAACCGGAAAACGGTGATTTCATTGCCCTGCAGTGTGTGGGGGAACAGGTCGAGGCGGTGATTGCCAAAGGGTATTCGGATGCAATGGCGGAGCTTTCGCAGCGAATGAAGCGGCCTCTGAACCTGCAGGAAGCGCTCAAGCTGATTGGTTGAATCCAATGGCCCCATCGCCGGCAAGCCGGCTCCCACAGAACATTTGGCGCGGATCCTGTAGGAGCCGGCTTGCCGGCGATGGGGCCAGTACCCACACCGCAATAATCAGCTATGGTTTCTCCACCTCAAATAACAAGAATTAGTGGAGCGCCCATGGCCGCGCAAACTGCCGCACATCGCGCCACCGAGTTGGCCGCATTCGTCGACTGCCATTTTGCCGGGCGTGGCCTGGTGCCGGAGCCGGTGATCGCCGAATCCTGGTACCGCAGCATCAACCAGCACCACCTGGACCCCGAGCTGCGCCACGTCGACAACATCCTCAGCGCTGCCGAAATCCGCCAGCATCAAGCCCAGCACCAAGCCTACCTGGCGGTCGCCAGCCAAGGCGTCAGTGGCCTGGCGCGACGTGTGGTGGACGCAGGTTTCGCCGTGCTGCTAAGCGATGCCGATGGCATCACCCTCGACGCTCGCCTGCCCGCCGACCCGCAGCGCTATACCCGTTCCGGGCTGATCGTGGGTGCACGTTGGGACGAGTCGATCGCCGGCACCAACGGCATCGGCACCGCCCTGGCCTCGCAACAGGCACTGACCATCCACCGCCAGGAGCATTTTCTGGCAGCCAACGCGCGGCTCAGTTGCTCGGTGTCACCGATCTTCGACGCCCATAACCAGCTGCTCGGCTGCCTGAATGCAACCTGCCTGTACAACGACGGCCCCAAACAGGCCCAACACCTGACCTTGCAGTTGGTGACGCTATACGCCCGGCTGATCGAGAACAGCCATTTTCGCCAGTGCTACCGCGACCGCCTGACCTTGGCGCTGAAGCCGCGTGACGACTTCTCCGACCTCGCCGCCGAGCAGTTGCTGGCACTGGACGAAGGCGGCCGGGTGGTCGGCGCCAATCGAGCGGCCTTCCTGGCGTACAGGGGCACGTTGCTGGGCATGCCTATCGATCAACTGCTGCCTGCCGGCATCGACCAGTTGCTGGAGCTGACGCGTGGCGGTGCCCGCGGCACGCAGCTGCGCGGCCATGAACAGCCGTACCTCTTGGACGTTGGCCTGCGCGTGCCGGCCGGCTACCGTCAACCGGCGCCTGCCAAGCCCATGCCCACGCGTACTGGCCACCCCACGCTCGAGCAGTTGGCTGGCGAGGACACCCAGCTGCAACATGCGGTATTGCGCCTGCGTAAAGTGCTCGACAAGGACATCGCCATCCTACTCACCGGTGAAACCGGCACCGGCAAAGAGGCGTTCGCCCGTGCCCTGCACCAGGCCAGCCAGCGCCACGCCAGGCCGTTCGTGGCACTCAACTGCGCGGCGATACCCGAATCGCTGATCGAAAGCGAGCTGTTCGGCTACCGCGCCGGGAGCTTCACCGGTGCTAACCGCAAAGGCATGAAAGGCAAGCTGGAGCAGGCCAATGGCGGCACGCTGTTCCTCGACGAGATCGGCGACATGCCGGCGCACCTGCAAACGCGGCTGCTGCGGGTGTTGGCCGAGCGCGAATTGGTGCCGCTGGGGGCCGAGGTGCCGGTGGCGCTGGACATTCAGGTGGTCTCGGCGACGCATCAGGACCTGCAGGCGATGATCGTCGACAAGCGCTTTCGTGAAGACCTTTACTACCGGTTATGCGGGATGCGCGTGACGTTGCCGGCATTGCGCGCGCGAAGTGATCGGCGCGCGTTGATCGAGGGCTTGCTGGCGGGCTTGGCCAATGGTTCGGGCGTGCGGTTGAGCGATGAAGCGCGGCGCTGTTTGCTGGGGCATGCCTGGCCGGGGAATGTGCGGCAGCTGCTCAATGCGCTGCGCCAGGCGGTGGCGCTGGCTGAGGGTGGGTTGATCGAACTGGCTGACCTGCCGGAGGAGTTGCTGGACTGCGCAGCGCCTGCCAGGCCGATGGCACTGGAGCAACAGGTCGAGGATGCCGAGATGCGGCATTTGCTGGAGGCTTTGAAGCGCGCGCGCTGGAACATGAGCGCGGCGGCCGAGGCGGCGGGGGTTTCGCGCTCGACGCTGTACCGCAAGATGAAACGCTACGGGATCGTGCAGCCGAATTTGTTGGGGTGATTGTGCTGGCCAGTGGGCCCACGAGCGCGCCGCGTACCCTGTAGATACCGTCTTGACCCTCACCCTGCAAGAGCGATTTTGGGATCAAACGGTATCCCCGACTTCACCACCCCGTAAACCAGGTGCAGCAGCTTGCGCATCGCCGCGCAAACGATCTGTTTGTA
>NZ_JBDFPP010000044.1:0-9110 GCF_039672635.1 Pseudomonas sp. P39-UII1 | reverse complement strand
TGCACTAATGATTTAGTGGTCATAAGCAGACCTCTGAAGAGAAGGCCCCGCCCCGCTTGACGAGGCGGGTGCAATTTATTGAACGGACAGCACCAGGCTGTTGCGACTGTCTTCAACGGTGGGTTCCGGGAAGCCGATACGCAACCGATGCCGTGTTCCTCGCTGATCGTAGAGTACGAGCATCAAGGGCTTGTCTAGCACCTCTCTGAACTTCTTCGTTTCATCCTCGCCTGCCTGGGCGTCATTCCAGAAAGGCATGCTGTCCAGGCGATGCAGCATGATCAACAATTCTCCCGGCCCTGGTTCCTTGCCTGGGATCAACCCCGTCTTGATGCCGGTGTATTTGAGCGCATTGGCCATGGCAGTAAGCATCGCCTCCTCCTTGAGTTCGGCAGGCTTCTCCGATTGCCCCGGAACCGGCAACTCCTTGAAGCCACAGGACAGATAACTGAAAAACACCTCATCCACCTGCTCGCTTTCCCAACGCACGGATGCTGCGCCACCCTCCAACTTGAGTGTGGCGAACTTGATGGTTTGCAGTCTGTCCTGATAAGCCAGGGTCCAGTAATCGATGGAGTCCAGCATGTAGCTGAACTCATCCTTGGGTGCCCCATTTCCCGGGTCGAGAATCCTGCCCCGGCCATTGAACACGCGCTCACGGGTAAGCGTGTAATCGTTTGGCCCAGGTCTCGGGGGTTGTAGGGCAGTGACCTTGAGAAAGCCTTGTTTTTCACGCGAATCCCACGACAGGTCGTTGTCAGACTGGAACTTGGCGTAGAACTCTTCCGTACCCACTATGCCGCTCTGAACCCAGAGGTGCCTGACGGCGCGTGACCCTTCGGAGCGCACGTCCGGCGACTCGCTGGATGTTGCACTACCGTACGGATCGAAACGGTTTGGTCTGACGTGGGTGGCCCATTTCGCCTCTTCAGGTTGCAGGCCTTCCTGGTCCGCATCGATAAACTCCACCTCGGCATTGCCGGTACGGTAGACCAGCCTCAGGCTGGAGAGCTCGGTCGGTGTCAGCGGTATCGGATATTTGACACCACCAATCTCGACCTCCGCGGTTTCTACCACGATTTCCACCCTGATTTGCTGCATGCCATTGGCCAGGCAGACGGGCTCACCCAGCACGTTAATCTCAAATTTTTCCAGCTCGGTCCAACTGATGGGTGGTTGCTGATAAGTGTGCTGGACAATCGCATAACCGGTGAACCTGTCATTGATATCGGCCATGACCACGCTGACAGGCGCTTTGGCCTGGCTGGGCGGGTAATACACACCGTTGTCGTCAACCTCGCCCTCGCCAAAGACCTTCCAGGTCGCATCGGCGTGATCATCTGCTGGCAACTTGAATGCAATCGGCTCGTGCCCCTTGAACACGGGTACATGATAAGGCGTCACGTTAAGGGTTTGCTTATAGGCAAAAATGACCACCGTTGCCGTGTCGCTGGTGTTCGTCGCCTTATCAGTGACGAGGATGCGCTGCAGGCGCACTTCAGGCACGTACCCATCCGGTTCGAACGGTTTGAATATCCGCCAGGTGGGTTGCTCGGGGTCAGGCACCAGCTCACCGTGAACATGCCCATCGTCCTGGATCAGTTCCCAAGTCAAATCGCCGCCGTTTACCGAGCCGGCACGCAACTTGATGTCCCCCATGCCAGCTGCCCAGGTAGTCACGCGAGGGAGCACGTTCACCGCTTGCCGAGATTCGACCAGCAACCCGGTGCGTATCTGCTCCCCGGCCGCAGAAGAGAAACGCCCGGATACCAGTACCAGTTGCTGGTCGCGTCTGAACTTCTCAGCCGGCAATGCCGGGTAGGTTCCATTGACCATGCTCCCGGTCGACAGCGGCAGAGTGAGATCGACAGCCTCCCATCTTGCTGCTACCGCTTGCCCCTGGTTATCGAGGATGAAAGGCTGGCGGCCGTCCGGTAACACGGCGCTTTGCATCGGCTCAACGAAAAATGACAGGGCAGTGGGCTCGATGCCGCCGAAAATCACATGGTCCAGCGGGTCATGACGATCCGCCATGCTGACGTGGTGTGCATTGGGCAACCTGAGCTGACGCAAGATGCCTGGCGCTTGCTGGTCATCGACGAAATGGCGCAACGGTGCAGCGATCAATGCCGTCGCGCTATAGGCAGAAGTGCCTTGCACAGTCAGGTCATCAGGTATCAGGTAGGGATAGGTATCAGGGTTCCCCGGCATGATGCCGGGCTCCTTGTTGATGCGCAGCTGGCTGAACACCACAATCGCCCCATTGCCATATTGGACCGAATGCGGGCGGCTACCCTCAGGCGCCTGCTGGGTTCGCACCTGAAAGCTGCGCGGGCTCAGTGGCCCATAGTCGCTGAAATCCAGCATCGCGAAGCTATAGAGCTGCTTGTAGGCTGGGTGCGCCTTGATCTGCTCCCCCAGCTTGGCGCCGATCGCCAGCCTCGCATCGTCGCTCAACCCCAGGTTGCAGCTGAATCGATCACCCACCGACAGGTCCAGCATCAGTTTGCCCCGGTCGTCCACGCTGCCCACTCGCACACCCAGTTCAACAGACATTTCGAGCACCAGGCCCATGTCTTCACGCAGCGTCTCACTGCGCGCCAGGTAGGGCGGACTACCTGGCTGGTGAATGGTCGTGGAATAAGTACCCGCAAGGATACCGAGCCTGACCGTGGCCTTGGCGTTGGTAAAGGTGGCATGCTCGAACGAGACCTGCGGCGCACCGAGCACGATATCGCTCAAGCTTGCGCGTTCGACCTCGCCAATGGCGACTTCATTGCTGAATGGCAATAGGAAGCTCAGGTCGTTGAACGCTGCCAAGTACTGTTCCCGCAACATGCGGTTGACCTGGTCGCGGTCGAACGCCAGGATGGCGCCCCAGCCGAACATGACATTGCCCTGAGCCAAACGCTCCAGTAATTCAGTCTTGGAGTTGGTTTTCATTGCCCGTTCCTCTGGGTAGGCGCTGCGTCTTGTTCCGCTTCCGTCAGTTTTTCAACCAACAACTCAGGCGTGATCAAAGGGATAGGCAAAATGGTGTACGTCCACAGCCAGTACCTGTTATCGTCTTCAATCGCCGCCACTACGGCATAACGGCTCAAGGGTTTGCCATCCGTTGCGGTCGGGGTATACAGGCCATCCGTTAACGTACCGTTGCCAAGCACCAAGTACCAGGTGGTGTCCTCGGCAGGTACTTCATAATCACCACTCTTGCCGGTACCCCAGAACTTAAGCCGCACACCATTCCCTTCAACGTGGTGGGTGAACCAGTTGGTTTCATTCTGCAATGGCAGCAATATCGGAATCTGCTCCTGGCCACTGCCCGATGCACTGGAAACATCAACGGTCTCGACTGCCAGTAGTTGCGCCAGATCGTCTTCACTGCGCCACGCCGCTGTCGCACGATGACCTCGCCACGTTTCACTCTTGCGCGGAACAACCCCATGCCTGCGATCTCCCACAGGGGCGACATAGAGCATGCTTTGCTGTACCGACGGATCAGGAGCAGGGTCTTCTTGCAACGTGCCTTTGGCACCGGCTGACAGGCTGAAGGTCACCCTTTCTGCATTCAATGTGGCCGCCGATAGTTTGAACTTGCCACCCGCAGCGGCTTGCATGACCATTGGTGATACCGCGATGCTGCGAGGGGTGATGCTGACCAGCGCCTTGCTGTAGTTCGTGCCACTGGTGGCGGTGACAATGACCTTTTTGTTGCCACGCACCACGGCGCTGGATGCCGGGGCCGTGTACTCACCCGTTGCCGCATTGATCGAACCGGGATCCTCGCCTGCCTCACCTGGCAGATTCTCCACGGTCCATGTCATTGAAGCGCCCGAACCGGACGTAGTACTGAACTGCTGCTTACCTCCAGCCATCACCACGGGTTCGATCGGCACGACCTCGAACTGCGTGCGTGCCGGTGAAAGGTACCCAGGCAGTGTCAAATCGCCAGGGAAACGCACAGCCGATGGTTGCGCAGCCTCCTTGCCACTGCGGAACAGCAAGCCGTTGAGGCGGAATGCGTCGATATCCGCGGCCACAGTGACGATGGTTTCGATCGTTTCGTTGAGGTAACGGGCTACCTGCGCCTCACCAAAGTCGACGAATTCTTCCATTATGAGAGGGTGACCTTGTCCCATCGCCAACCATTGATCGGGCGCCATTTTTTGACGAAGCCTAGGCGTCCCGACCCGCTCGAGCCTCAATTCACCCATGTCTTCACCACTCGTTTCGACAACGAACTGGTAGTCTGCCTCGTATTCCCACCGGTAGACCGCATTCCCACGCCTTGGGAACTCACCAATTTTTGGGGTGAGGACGACGGGCACTTCAGTTTTGCCAAACCATTCAAATTTGAGCTTTCCATCAACGGCCCTGACATCGAATCGTGTATATCCGTCCCCACCGCCCCCTACAAAATTCAGCGCCAGCCCTTGCGTGAACGAAACTTCACTGAGATTCGGCGTTGCCCCTGTCACAGGAATGTTCAGCTGCCCCGCTGTCGCCTGGATACCGGTGACAAAAGCCTCCTTTCCATCGCCAATATACCTGGCCGCAAACGGAACTTTCTGGTGTTCAAGCTTTTCGATACCACGTGTCACCAGTCGCTTGATCAGGAATTTGTTACCTAGCAACAGGTTCATCGTGTAAGGCTCTGCCGCATCGGGCAGTAGGTAATGCATGCTCTCATCATCGCCGGGTATACCAGCATCCGAGTTGTCGCTACCTTTCATTGTAACGAAAAGCAAAACCTCACCTTCGCCGTATTGGTCTGAGCTCCTTAAACGGCCAAGCGGTGCAGGATGGGTTCGAACCGAAAATTTTTCCGGCTGCAGGAAGTCGCTCTCTTTAAGCGGCATCTCATTCAAGACAAAAATCTTCTTCTCATCCGGCCAGCCGTCGAAAATTTTCTTGTAGCGCGCGCCTCCAATCAGGTTCTCTTCGTCAGTATCGGCAAAGCTCAGGTAGAAGTAATCAGCCTTCTTCAAGTCGATCGACACCGTACCGGCCTTGGACACTGTTCCCGGGCTAGCGTCCAACGCAATCCGCATGTGCAAGGCGGGGCCATCGAGCGCATCGGCCTCTTTAACTCGGATAAGTTTCTTGACTTTATCGCCTGCCCCCCTGCTTAGGGTCAGTTGTTTCCCGCCACTGATTCGCATGGTCAAGTCTGCGCGTGAATGCGCAATGCTGGAGTTCTCGAACGACAGCCGAGGTTTATCCAGCAAATGGTCAATTACCTTTTCCCACTGCGCACCCGGTGTGATGGTGGTGCTAAACGTCAGGGGCTCGAAATAGCGGCCACTGTCGAAACGGTCGATATATTCCTGGAGCAATAATCTATTGGCCCTAAAACGATCATAGGCGAGAATGGCATCATACCCAAGCGTCCGCGGTTTTTCCTTTAGATACTCCACGAACTCTTCCAGCGTTTCTTTTTTCTTCATGATGGCACCTTTAATATTGAGTTACCGATGTGCGCGCCTACTTATTTGCGCAACGTCAATGACATCCGTGGAAATTGTGTCCAATTGCCCTCACCCCCTTCTCCCTCGAAATCAACACTTACGTTGAACTCGAGTTGCGTGTTATTATCCAAGCCGCCTAGTATCGACTTCAACAACTCCGCCGTGACAACACGCGCATCCACTTCAGCCTGGGTGATAGCCGAGTCGCGGATGAGATAAGGTCTGGAACTACCGCCGGCACTACCCACCATGACAATTACCAGGTGCTGCCCTTCACTCATGAATGGCCAGTTGGCCAGCGTTAGATCAGCGTGCGCACCCACGATATCGGTCAGGTGTAATTCGGTACCCCTGCGCGGACTGCACTGCAGTGTGGAATAGTTGGCCGTGGGCAGAGGAAGAATGCGCAAATGCAACTTCTTGGATTCATGCCCCACGGGCAATATCCTGTAGTAGACCGGGAATCGTTTTACACTGGTATCGCCTATCTCCATGTTGGCGGCAACGGCCACTGGCGGTATATTCAAGGGGTCTGTGGGCACTTCGTCGAACACGTATTTTTTGCTACCCAGTTCGGAGCGACCCTCCCAGTAAACTTCCAGCGTCTCCGAATCTTTCAACTCGATGCCAGACAGGTCGATATACGCCCCTGCACTTGCCGAGATCGCCGGTAGCTTTGCATTGAACGCCTCGTCGCCCCCTTCAGCTACCGCGAACAACACGTTCAACGGCGCATCTTCGCGACGAACGACCAAGTCGACCTGCCGCACTGTCGCGCTGTACGCAACCCCTTCCCGCGCGACTTGATAGCCCAGCGTAATGCGATCCAGGCCCTGCAGTTTTTCTGCGGCCAGGCTGAAAGTAATCACGCCACTTTCAAGGCCACTCAAGTCAATGCGCAGTTGCTGTTCGCCAAACACATCATTGAAATGCAGCAACAACCAGTCACTCACCATCAGTTCTGCATTGGCAGGCACGCGCAATACCAAGCCATTGGGAAACAGTGCCGGGTCGAGCGGACCGCTTGAATAACCTTCTATTTCAAGCTGTGGGAGCCGTGGCGGGTTAACGGGTACCGGACCGATCCGGAAGGTCTGCGTAGGTGACGTCAATGTTGCCGGCAGATCGGCAAACGCGATCTCATAATGGACTTCAGCGTACCCCCCCGCGATGAAGTCGAACTGACCGGCAGGCACTTGCCAACGCAATACCTGCCCTACCTGTTCCGCCGTCACGTTCGTCGGCCTTGACCAGGTCTCATCTTCAGTGCCGTCACTTTCAAAGCCGACGAATGTCAGCGTCACCCTGTCGTTTTCTCGCATGGCCTGATACGCCGGCACCAGGAAAGTCGCACCGGTACTGCCCAGCGAATCGGGGTCAAGGTACAGATTGTGTGACTGCGGTGCCTGGGCCACCGGCATATGTTCAAGCCGACGCGGACGAACCCCCACGAAGCAAAAGGCGCGCATTGACTGTTCCAAGGGCGGTTGCGTGGGCTGGAAACCCGCAAATGCATAGCCATTGGTAGCCGCCACGACGAATGCATTGGACACCGCAATACGTGCCAGTCGGGTCGTGGGATCGAAATTGCTTCCGTCAATATCCACAGGCCCGGAAAAATTGACTGCATTACCGTGTTCATCCGCGCCAACCCAATCCACTCGGACGGTCTGACCTTCGGCGATAGTGTCGTACGTTATATACAGAACTAGATCGTCAGACCCCAGCTTATCGAGATCAACCTCATCGTACGGCGTGAGGCCTTCAATTATTGGGCGCGGGTGTGGATCCAGGTTGATCCGCTTAGCGGCTGGGTGCGTATTCATGTATGCAGCTCGGCATCTCGGTGAGTGATGCCCACACGCTATCGCTTGCCCCAGGCGCTGCCTACTGACAAAAATAACAGGTAGGCATCGATCGCGAGGTTGTGATACTTCGCGACTCCGGTTTTCACCCCAGGTACCTAGCATTTTTGCTAGCTGCCGCAGATTGAGCCTTTCGCTAGACTCGGCTGGTGAACTTATTACTGCACCAACGAGGAAGCTTGATGAACACTCAACGGCACTTACTACCCGCTGCAGCCTTTCTATTCCTGCTGTCCAACACAGCGCATGCTGCGCTTGCAACCGTACAACCGGACGCTCAGTGGTCCAATTCGCAAAAGGAATCAGATCACGATTACAGATGCCCGAGCAACAAAGTTTTGGTAGGGCGCAAACACTATAAGGACGAAAATGGCGCTACAGGGTATTTATGCGGAACCGTGACCCAAGGCAGTCAACTCCAAACGTTTAATGAGGAAAAGATTATCATTCCTTACGGTGGCGGCGCATGTCCTTTCCCCAAAGTCATGACTGGCCGAGGTAGAAAGGGGGATGAGAACTCGGACTACTGGCTGTACTGCGCGGAAGTCCGGGATAGCTGGGAAGAGCCGTTGGTTCCAACACATACCAGCACTCGAGAGGGCCGCGAAAACGCCCACGATTTGCCCTGCTTCAAAAACGAAGTGCTTTGGGGCATGTCCCGCTTCGGCGATGAAAACGATCAAACCAGATACCATTGCAGCAAATTATTCTAAACCAGCACCCGAGACCTCATCATGCCGATCTCAATAAAACTTGGTATCCTTGCGCTGCCATTGCTGCTGAGTAACATTCCGCAAGCTGTGTATGCTGCGGCGCAAGAGGGCACAATACTGATACTCGACAAAGACAACGCGCAGTGTTCACTGACGGTTCCCGGCGAAGGCACAGGCAAGCGCGTGCAGTACGAATTCAACCTCCCCGACTCCGACTGCAAAGAGATAAAACCGCGCAGGATAAAATTCGATGGGCTTCCATCCGCCGCGCAAATATTTATTACCGATGGTTACGGTTGCGGCACTCAGGAAGGCCAGGCAGAAGGTGACGACACCCGAAATTTTTGGGTTAAACTCCGCACCACCAGGAAATTAACCTCCAGCGACTGGTACGAATTCGATGACCTGGTCAGCTACCCCAAGGACGAGATTATTTCTCCCGGCCTGCAAATGCTTGACAAAAATGTAAAGCAATCCAACCTTGCCAGGGATAGCACTTCCTGCGTGCGTGTGATCACCTCGTCCACTACCCCCCCTCCTACACCTGTGCCGGCGACACTTAATGAAAGCACCTTCTATGGCGGTCTAAAACCACGAGACGAGTTCAAGTGTGGTCTCAATCAAGTAATGATTGGGCGCGGGCACAGGGGCGATGAACAAGAACAGCAAAGTACTTATACCTGCGCGACCTTCAAGCAGGGTTCGACTGATCTTTCACGGAGCAATGACAAATGGGAAGAAAGATTCGTTGAAAGCGATGGTATTTACTTCATGTGCCCCCCCG
The DNA here is from genome assembly GCF_039672635.1 of Pseudomonas sp. P39-UII1. NCBI lineage: Bacteria > Pseudomonadati > Pseudomonadota > Gammaproteobacteria > Pseudomonadales > Pseudomonadaceae > Pseudomonas > Pseudomonas sp. P39-UII1. The sequence goes on along the minus strand of NZ_JBDFPP010000044.1, from coordinate 280 downwards.
ACACCGTCATGAGCGGCCGGGATCACTGGAACGATGAAAATGGCGAGACCCGCTATCTGTGTAGCGAACTTAAAAACGGTGATCAGAAACTGTCGGTTCTCTGGTCCGACGGTTGGTCGAAATCACAAAAGGAGAGTGGTAGCAGTTACGTCTGCCCCACCGGGGAGTTCCTTGTCGGCCGTTTTCATGATGATGATGAGCACGGGCCAACCCGTTACCGCTGCGCCACGGCACAATGAATAGGGAGCTGACTTGCCATGACTATCACCACGAATACAGC
>NZ_JBDFPP010000043.1:0-12764 GCF_039672635.1 Pseudomonas sp. P39-UII1 | reverse complement strand
CGGGGTGGTGAAGTCGGGGATACCGTTTGACCCCAAAATCGCTCTTGCAGGGTGAGGGTCAAGACGGTATCTACATTTGTTGCAACGTGCCATGGCCTGATAGGCCATAGTTGTCAGCCTTGTTGGCACGGCGCGATATTTCGGCTGGCGCTAGCGCCGCCCCGCCTGTCTTCAGCCATGCGCCAAGGGCGAACAACCATGGCCTGACTGGAATGGCACGTTGCAACAAATGTAGGAGCGGCTTTAGCCGCGATGCGCCGCGCGGGCGGCGCTCGATCTCAAGGGCGCTGAAGATCCCAAGGCAAGCGCTTCGCGATGCGCCGCGCCGGCGGCGCCCGATCTCATAACCACTGGAGATCTCAAGGCACACACCTGCCAGCCACCCCACTGTAAAAATGCCAAGCCCCCCTAAGAAGCCACCCTCCCCCGCCGCCCCAGGATCCGAGGCACTCGCCGCGCCACCGCAGGGATTCGCAACATCATCAACAAACCACCAACGCCTGCATAGATAGCCCACTCGCGCAGGTCCGAACGCACGATCCACAAGAAGTGCAGCAACCCCAACCCTAGAATCACATAGACCAGCTTATGCAGCTTTTTCCAACGCGCCCCCAGGCGTCGCTGGCTATAACGATTGGACGTGACCGCCAACGCCAGCAACCCCACGAACCCCAGCGCTCCCACAATAATGTACGGCCGCTTGCGCAGCTCGACCGCAAACTGCCCCCAGTCCAGCCCCAGAATGAAGAACAGGTAGCAAAGGATGTGCAGCACTATATAAGCAAAGCACCACAACCCCAGCTGCCGACGCACCACGACCCAGCCCGACCACCCTGTCAATTTCTGCAGCGGCGTCATGCTCAGGGTGATCAAAAGGAAGATCAACGCACCAAGCCCAAGTCGGTCCATGAGAATTTTCCCAGGATCCGGCCCCAGCAGGTTCATCGCCGCCTCATATAACCACCACAACGGAAACGCACATCCCACGATGAAGATGGCCAGGCGAAACCAGGGGTAACGCATCAGTAGTTTTTCCTCAGGTCGAGGCCGGCATACAGCGAAGCCACTTCATCGGCATAGCCATTGAACATCTGTGTTTGCCGCACATTGGGGCTGAACAAGCCACTGGGCAAGCGACGCTCACGCGCCTGGCTCCAGCGTGGGTGGTCGACTTCAGGGTTCACGTTGGCATAGAAGCCATACTCATCCGGCGCCAGCCCTTCCCAGGTGGTTTGCGGCTGCTCGGCCACCAGGCTGATACGCACGATCGACTTGATGCTCTTGAACCCGTACTTCCACGGCACTACCAAACGCAACGGCGCACCGTTCTGGTTGGGCAGCTCCCGCCCATACATGCCAACCGCAAGGATGGCCAGTGGGTTCATGGCCTCATCCAGCCGCAACCCTTCCTCGTAAGGCCACTTGATCAACGCAAAGCCCGAGCGCTGGCCGGGCATGTGCTGCGGGTCCTGCAGCGTTTCGAAGCGCACGTAACGCGCCTTCGAGGTCGGTTCGACCTGCTTGAGCACCTGGGCCAATGGAAAGCCCAGCCAAGGAATGACCATCGACCAGGCTTCCACGCAGCGCAGCCGGTAGATGCGCTCTTCAAGCGCGTAAGGTTTGACGAAGTCTTCCAACGCATAGCGCCCTGGCTTACCCACCTCACCATCGATAACCACCGACCAGGGCTCGGTCTTCAGGCTACCGCCATTGGCAGCCGGGTCGCCTTTATCCGGCCCGAACTCATAGAAGTTGTTGTAGTGGGTGGCATCCTTGCAAGGTGTGATCGCCTCATCCTTGACCGTTACCGCCTGCCAACGCGTGGCCGCCAGCTTGTCGCTGAACCAGGCCGGCGGGCTGCCCGGCTCGACATCCGCATACCGCGATGCCTCGGCAGCATGTGTTGCGAATGGCACAGCGCCCAAGGCCAGACCGGCGAGAGAGCCACCCAGCAGCGTGCGACGGGAAAGATAGATGCCTTCGGGGGTGATCTCCGATGCCTTGCAGTCGGACGACCGGGGAAGCTTGATGAGCATGGCGGGCTCCATAGCACTGGATAACGGATGTACCAGTAAGACTATGGAGCCGGAGGGTTATTCCACCATTAAATCATTGTCACGCTTTGCGACGGCGACCACGCAGCAGGTACTGGACCGGCCCGGATGCCGCGTAGGCAAGGAAGATCAGCAGCAGAATGCGCGGCGGGTCGCTGAACACCACGGCGAACACCAGGACCACGGCCAGGATCGCGACAAAGGGCACACGCCCCTTGAGATCCAGCTCCTTGAAGCTGTTGTACTTGATGTTGCTGACCATCAGCATGCCGGCCGCAGCAACCAGCAGCGCCACCAGGAACGACAGCTTGGAGCCCTGGATGCCATAGTCGCTGAATGCCCACACAGTGCCTGCGACAACACCAGCAGCAGCCGGGCTGGCCAGGCCGATGAAGTAGCGTTTGTCGGCAGTACCGACCTGCGTGTTGAAGCGCGCCAGGCGCAGCGCTGCGCCGGCCACATAGATGAAGGCGACCATCCAGCCGACCTTGCCCATGTCACCCAGTGCCCAGCCGAAGGCCAGCAAGGCCGGGGCCACGCCAAAGGCGACCATGTCCGACAGCGAGTCGTACTCGGCACCGAAAGCACTTTGCGTATTGGTCATGCGGGCGACACGGCCATCGAGGCCGTCCAATACCATGGCCACGAAGATGGCGATGGCGGCAAAGGCGAAATACTTGCTCGCCTCGCGCGGGTCACCCGCACTCAGCGCACTCTGGGCGCTCATCGAATTGATGATGGAATAGAAGCCGGCAAACAGGTTGGCGGTGGTAAACAGGTTGGGCAACAGGTAGATGCCGCGATGGCGCACCTTGCGCCCTTCGGCGTCATGCCCTTCTTCAACGTGCTCATCGACAGGTAGCAGGCTTTCGGCGTCGGAGGGCTTGTTCGGCTCTTCGGGACGTTCGCTCATGGAGGGTACCTTGCAACAGGATGGAAAATGTTCGACACGGGCCCGCGAAACAGGTTCTGACGGCAGGCCACTGGTCTGCTTTATACCAGATGCTGAACGCCAGAACGAAAAAACGCGGCCGAAGCCGCGTTTTTCATCTATCGATAAGACTCAGTTCTTGGTCTTGTCGACGATTTTGTTAGCCGAGATCCACGGCATCATCGAACGCAGTTGCTCGCCGATGACTTCGATGCCGTGAGCGGCGTTGTTGCGACGCTTGGCGGTCATCGATGGGTAGTTGGTAGCGCCTTCGGAGATGAACATCTTCGCGTATTCGCCGTCCTGGATGCGCTTCAGAGCGTTGCGCATGGCCTTGCGGGATTCTTCGTTGATGACTTCCGGGCCAGTGACGTACTCACCGTATTCGGCGTTGTTGGAGATCGAGTAGTTCATGTTGGCGATGCCGCCTTCGTACATGAGGTCAACGATCAGCTTCAGTTCGTGCAGGCACTCGAAGTAGGCCATTTCTGGCGCGTAGCCAGCTTCAACCAGGGTTTCGAAACCGGCTTTGACCAGCTCGACGGTACCGCCGCACAGAACAGCCTGCTCACCGAACAGGTCGGTTTCGGTCTCGTCCTTGAAGGTGGTTTCGATGATGCCGGTACGGCCGCCACCAACGCCCGAAGCGTAGGACAGGGCGACGTTCTTGGCGTTGCCCGAGGCGTCCTGGTAGATCGCGATCAGGTCAGGGATACCGCCGCCCTTGACGAACTCGGAACGCACGGTGTGGCCCGGGGCTTTCGGCGCGATCATGATCACGTCGAGGTCGGCACGAGGAACAACCTGGTTGTAGTGGATCGAGAAGCCGTGGGAGAAGGCCAGGGTAGCGCCCTTCTTGATGTTCGGCTCGATCTCGTTCTTGTACAGCGCGCCCTGGAACTCGTCCGGGGTCAGGATCATGACCAGGTCGGCCGCAGCGACAGCGGTAGCAACGTCGGCAACTTTCAGGCCGTGGGCTTCTGCCTTGGCAACGGTGGCCGAACCTTTACGCAGACCGACGGTAACGTCTACACCGGAGTCTTTCAGGTTGCACGCTTGGGCGTGGCCCTGGGAACCGTAACCGATGATGGCGACTTTCTTACCCTGGATGATGGAAAGGTCGCAGTCTTTATCGTAGAAAACTTTCATGAAAATACCCCTGGTTATATCTCGGCCCCTGCGGAGCCATCGCTAATTTTTGAATTTAGATGCTGAGCACTTTGTCGCCACGGGCAATGCCGGTGACGCCACTGCGCACGGTTTCGAGAATCGATGCAGTGCCGATGGCCTGGATGAAGCTGTCCAGTTTGTCGCTGGTACCGCTCAGCTGTACGGTGTACACGCTGGCGGTCACATCGACGATCTGGCCACGGAAGATATCCGTGGTGCGCTTGATCTCGGCACGCTGGGCACCGGTGGCCTTGACCTTGACCAGCATCAGCTCACGCTCGATGTGAGCGCTTTCCGACAGGTCGACAAGCTTGACCACTTCGACCAGCTTGTTCAGGTTCTTGGTGATCTGTTCGATCACTTCGTCATGGCCAACGGTGGTCAGCGTCAGACGCGACAGGGTCGGGTCTTCGGTCGGCGCCACGGTCAGGCTTTCAATGTTGTAGTTGCGCTGGGAGAACAGGCCGACCACACGGGACAGAGCACCGGGTTCGTTTTCCAGCAGCAGGGAAATGATGTGCCGCATATCAGGTACGCTCCGTCTTGCTCAGCCACATGTCACGCATCGAGCCATCCTTGATCTGCATCGGATAGACGTGCTCGGTACGGTCGACCGCGATGTCGATGAACACCAGGCGGTCTTTCATCGCGAAGGCTTCTTCCAGCTTCGGCTTGAGGTCTTTCAGGCTGGTGATGCGGATACCCACATGACCATAGGCCTCGGCCAGCTTGATGAAGTCCGGCAGCGACTCGACGTAGGAGTGCGAGTGACGACCGTTGTAGGCCATGTCCTGCCACTGACGGACCATGCCCAGCACACCGTTGTTCAGGTTGACGATCTTCACCGGCAGGCCGTACTGCATGCAGGTGGACAGCTCCTGAATGTTCATCTGGATGCTGCCTTCGCCAGTGACGCAGGCCACGTCCTGATCCGGGAAGTTGAGCTTGACGCCCATGGCCGCCGGGAAGCCGAAGCCCATGGTGCCCAGGCCACCGGAGTTGATCCAGCGGTTCGGCTTGTTGAAGCGGTAGTACTGCGCAGCGAACATCTGGTGCTGACCCACGTCAGAGGTGACGAAGGCATCGCCATGGGTCACTTCGCAGAGGGTCTCGATTACGGTTTGCGGCTTGATGACGCTGCCGTCGCCCTTGTTGTAAGGGAACAGGTCGCCGTCACCACGCCACTCGTCGATCTGCTTCCACCAGGCCTCGGTCGCAGCCTTGTCTGGCTGCTCGCCGATTTCCTTGAGGATGCCGAGCATTTCGGTCAACACGCTGTCGACCGGGCCAACGATCGGCACGTCGGCCTTGATCATCTTGGAGATCGACGCCGGGTCGATGTCGATGTGGATGATCTTGGCGTTCGGGCAGAACTTGGCCGGGCCGTTGACCACGCGGTCATCGAAGCGCGCACCCACCGCGAAAATCACGTCGGCATTGTGCATTGCCATGTTGGCGGTGTAGCTGCCGTGCATGCCGAGCATGCCGAGGAACTGGCGGTCGGTACCCGGGAAGCCGCCAAGGCCCATCAGGGTATTGGTGACTGGCAGGTTCAGCGACTTGGCGATTTCGGTCAGGGCTTGCGAGCCACCGCCGAGGATGACGCCGCCACCGGCATAAACGATCGGGCGCTTGGCAGCCAGCAGCATCTCGGCGGCCTTGCGGATCTGGCCGGAATGGCCACGAACCGCCGGGCTGTAGGAGCGCAGCTTGACCTTCTTCGGGTAGACGTATTCGAACTTCTCGGCCGGGTTGGTCATATCTTTTGGAATGTCGACCACGACCGGGCCTGGACGGCCGGATTGCGCCAGGTAGAAGGCTTTTTTCAGAACTTCAGGGATCTCGGTGGCATTCTTGATCATGAAGCTGTGCTTCACGATTGGCCGCGAGATACCGATCATGTCGGTTTCCTGGAAGGCATCGGTACCCACCATGGTGCTAGGCACCTGGCCGGACAGGATGACCATCGGAATCGAGTCCATGTAGGCAGTGGCAATACCGGTGATGGCATTGGTTGCGCCCGGGCCGGAGGTTACCAGCACCACACCGGCCTTGCCGGTGGCGCGGGCGTAGCCGTCCGCCATATGGGTTGCGGCCTGTTCGTGACGAACCAGGATGTGCTCGACTTCCGGTTCCTTGAACAGGGCGTCGTAAACATGCAGGAGAGCACCACCAGGGTACCCGTAGATGTGCTTAACGCCTTCGTCACGCAAGAAGCGGACGACCATCTCAGCGCCAGATAAAAGCTCCACGTTGTTCACCTCTAAAACGCCAGAATACCGTCCCTAGTGGACGGGTCTTAATAGGTTTACTGCCAAGCAGAGCATGAGCGAAAACGTCAGCACTGACTGAGCAAGTATTGGGAGCGCCCCAGAGTGTTGCGGGGTTTTCCCACCCAGCGCGAGGTAACGCGTTGCGGGGTGTAACAGGTCGGCGCGGGTGTGCACCTCATGATCTGCTTAGCGGGTCTGCTTCTGGCAGTCCCTCTACAGCGGAATCTGGATTCTTGTGATTTGGCGGCTACAAGTCAAGAAAAATTATTGCCAATTTTTCCTCAAGATGAATTGCTGCCACCACTAAAAACCGAGTCAGCAGCAGAATAAATAAGATTTCCACAAAAAAGGGCCACAATCTGCGGCCCTTCATGGAAAAAGAGAAGAAATCAGGCGCAAGCTTCGATCAATTTATCGAACTCTGCTAGCAGGCGGCGCAACTCCCGGCTCTGCTCCGGCCGGTCGACGAACACCGACTCGGCCATCACCAGAATGCCGGAGGCATTGGGCAGTGGATGACCGAGCTCGATGATGATTTTCATGCGCGGCAGGAAGATCCACTGCAGCCACTGCTCGAAGTTCATGGTATCGACGGCAAATGGCACTGTGCTCTCCAGCGCCTCATCGCTGGGCGGCTCGTCCTGCCACCAGCCTTGCACGATCAATTCACGCTCGATCAGCAGCAGGTGGTCGGCGATGTCCAGGATACGTTGCTCGACCATTACGAATTGACCCGTGCTTTTTGCCGAGCAAGGGCAGCGCCAGCGCTGTCACCCTGCTTTTCGCGGGCCTGGGCGATGGTGTTCCACAGTTCGGCCTGCAGGTTCGGGCGACCGTTGGCGTAAGTGAGCGCGCGGCGGGCCAGCTGTTCGGCTTGCGGAGCATCGCCCTGCGACAGGCGCACCTGGGCCAGGCGGAACAGCACCTGCGGCTCGCGCGGGGCGATGCGCTGGGCGCGCTCCAGGCTGGAGGCGGCACCGTTGAAATCACCGCTGCCCTGCTGCGACTGGGCAGTGGTCAGCAGCGCCAGCACTGGGCCATCGAGCTGCTCGTCTGCCGACAGGCCACCGGAGGCCGCACCGCTGCGTGGGATGCCGGTTGGCGCGCTGGTTGCGGCCGGGGTGCTGGTCATCGAGGCGATGTCGAAAGGTTCGTCGGCGATCGGGTTCGGGTTGGTCGTCATCGGCGCCGATGTAGCCGGCCCGGTGCTGATCGGCGCAGTACTGATCGGCGCCACGCCGTTACCCGCCGGGAACGTCTGAATGCCCGTGGCGCCGGCGCCTTGCGGAATCATCACGGTCACGCCGGAGTCTTCGGGCAGCGACTGTGCCTGCGTAGTGCCGTTGTTCATGCCGGCCGCCGAGCGGTTGGCGGTCATGCGCTCGCTGTTGGACACACGCGTGCTCGAATCCACCACCGGGATGTTGCCACGCTGAACGCTGGAGCAACCCTGGAGCACAACCAGTGCCGTCACGGCAGGAAACAACCACTTATTCACTTCACACCTCATCAATGCTGCCAGGGCTTAATTCATCCAGCCTTTGACCCAGTCCATGACCGATTCTGCCGGATTTTGCTCGCCGCCACAGGTTGCGCCGGCGGGCGGTTCGCTCCCGCGAATATACGGCATCTGCACAGCGCCTGGACAACTTCCGTCGGAACCTTGCCCGCTGTAAGGGTCGATCCAGGCCTGCACCACGTTGTCCGGCTGAGGCATGTCCAGCGGCAGCGGGTCGGCCTTCTTCATGAAGCTGGTCCACACCTGCAAGGCGCCGGTGGCACCGGTAAACGGCGTTTTGCCGTTATCGTCGCGGCCCATCCACACGACGGCCAGCAGGTCCTGGCTGAAGCCGGAGAACCAGCTGTCACGCGAGTCGTTGCTGGTACCGGTCTTGCCTGCCAGGGTCAGCGAGTTGGGCAGCACGTTGTACACGGAACGGCCAGTACCTTCGCGCATCACCCGCTGCATGGCGTTCTGCACCAGGTAGATGGAACCTGGGTCGAAGGTTTGCTGGATCTGGAACGGGTAACGCTTGAGCGGCTCGCCTTCGGCCGTAAGCACACTGCGGATACCGCGCATCGGCGTGTTGAAGCCACCGTTGGCAATGGTCTGGTACATGGTCGCGACCTGCATCGGCGACATGCCACCTGCCCCCAACAGCATCGCCGGGAAGGCCGGCCAGTCGACGCTCACACCCAGCCGACCGATGGTCTTGATCACGTTGGGCACGCCGACTTCCAGGCCGATCTTGGCGGTCGACAGGTTGTAGGAGTTGGCCAGGCCCTGGTAGAGATAAATGGTGCCATGAGGCCGACGGTCGTAGTTTTGCGGGCGCCAGACTTGACCATTGGCACCTTTGACCGAGAACGCCTCATCCTGCACCCGGCTGGTCAGGGTGTACTTGCTCGGCTGCTCCAGCGCAGTCAGGTACACCGCCGGCTTCACCAGCGAGCCAATGGGCCGCACGGCGTCGATGGCACGGTTGAAGCCGGCGAAACCGGACTGACGGCTACCGATCAGCGCCTGCACCTCACCGGTTTCCGGGTTGGTCACGACCATTGCCGATTCGACTTCATCAGACCCTTTGCGCCCAGACAGGCGCTTGAAGGTCTCATTCATCGATGTTTCGGCCTTCATCTGCAGGATCGGGTCGAAACTGGTGAAGATGCGCAGGCCTTCTTCGGTCAAGTCTTCATCACGGTAGTCCTGGCGCAGCTGACGCTTGACCAGGTCGAGGAAGGCCGGGAACGAACTGTCGGCCAGGCTGCCGCGCTTGGTCACGCCCAGCGGCATCTTCTTCGCCGCATCGACAGCTTCCTGGCTGGCAACGCCCTGCTCTGCCACCAGGTCGAGGACCAGGTTACGCCGCGCCAGCGCGCGCTCGGGGTAGCGCCGCGGGTTGTAATAGGACGGCCCCTTGACCATGCCCACCAGCAAGGCGATCTGGTGCAGCTTGAGCTCCGACAGCGGCTGGCTGAAGAAGAACTGGCTGGCCAGACCGAAGCCATGCACGGCGCGCTGGCCATCCTGGCCGACGAAGACCTCGTTGAGGTACGCCTCGAGGATTTCGCGCTTGTCGTAGTGCATTTCCAGCAGCACGGCCATCATCGCTTCGGTCAGCTTGCGGCTGAGGCTGCGCTCGCTGGTCAGGTAGAAGTTTTTCACCAGCTGCTGAGTCAGGGTACTGCCGCCCTGGCGCATGGAACCGGCCGAGGTGTTGACCCACACCGCGCGGGCGATGGACTTGGGCGACACACCGTAGTGGCTGTAGAAGTCACGGTCTTCCGTGGCCACAAGGGTTTCGAGCAGGTACGGCGGTACCTGGTCGATCTTGATCAGAATGCGGTCCTCGAGGTTTTTCGGGTAGATACCGCCGATCATCAACGGTTCGAGGCGCACCACATCGAGCTTGCCGTTGCTGGCACCCGAAAGCCCTGCAACATAATCGCCGGAGAAGCGCACACGCACGAACTGCGCAGGCTCCATGCCCTCGTAGAACTGGAAGCCGCGGGTATTCAGGTCGACGGTATTGCCGTTGACAGCTGCAGCCCCAGGGCCATTGGCCGCGCTTTCACGCCGGTAGCCGAGCGCGTCGAGCTCGGTGAGGAAGTCGTTCTTGCTCAGTTTCTGGCCGACGAACAGCTCCAGCGGCCGGGCGTACACCTTGGCCGGGATGGTCCAGCGCTTGCCGGAGAACTTCTCCTGCACGACGGCATCGAGGTAAACCGCGAAGCCGGCGACGATCACCAGGCCGACCAGGCTGAGCTTCAAAGCCCAGCCCAGCCAGGCGCGCGAGCGGCCGGTCGGGCGTTTCTGAGGGGTACGGGAATTTCGGGTTCGAGTCATGGCGGCGGATTATACGCACTTTGTAAAGGCTGGGCAGGCGCCCTCTGGCGGTATGCAGGGGCGGCACCATTGACCATAATGGCGCCTTCGAATTCCCTGCCCCCGGAAGGATTTCCCGTGAGCCAAGCCTTGATCAACGCATTGCAGAACCCTGCCCTCTACCCTCACCCCGTGAAAGGCTTCGAGCTGATCGAGACGCACATCTCTTGGGTTCTGCTGACCGGCGAGTATGCCTACAAGATCAAGAAGCCGATGAATTTCGGTTTTCTCGACTTCACCGAGCTGGGCCAGCGCGAGCATTTCTGTAACGAAGAACTGCGCCTGAACCAGCGCCTGACCGAAGGCCTGTACCTTGAAGTGCTGCCGATCACCGGCAGCGCCGAAGCGCCGCAGATCGCCGGTGAAGGTGCGGCAATCGAATACGCACTGAAGATGCGCCAGTTCCCTCAGGGGCAGATGCTCACCACCCTGCAGGCCAACGGCGAGCTGGATGCTGGCCACATCGACCAGATGGCGCGGCAGATCGCCGAGTTCCACCTGCAAACCCCCAAGGTGCCCGCCGAGCAACCGTTTGGTTCGCCGGTAAGCGTCATGGCGCCGGTTGAGCAGAATTTCGAGCAGATCCGCCCGTTCTTGAGCGACAAGGCCGACCTGCAGCAACTGGACAACCTGCAGGCCTGGGCACGCAGCAGTTTCGAGCGCCTCGAGGGCCTGTTCGCCGCGCGCAAGACCAATGGTTTCACCCGCGAATGCCATGGCGACATTCATTTGGGCAACGCCACCGTGATCGACGGCAAGGTCGTGATCTTCGATTGCATCGAGTTCAACGAGCCGTTCCGCAAGACCGATGTATGGGCTGACACCGCTTTCCTCGCCATGGACCTGGAAGACCGCGGCCTGAAGTGCCTGGCGCGCCGCTTCGTCAGCCAGTACCTGGAACTGACCGGCGACTACGAAGGGCTGGAAGTCCTCAACTTCTATAAAGCCTACCGCGCCCTGGTCCGCGCCAAGATCGCCCTGTTCAGCATGCCGGCCGATGCCGACGGCGTGCAACGCGCCACCAGCCTGCGCACCTACCGCAATTACGCCAACCTGGCCGAAAGCTACAGCGCCATCCCGTCGCGCCTGCTGGCCATCACCCATGGTGTATCGGCCGTGGGCAAGAGCCACGTGGCCATGCGCCTGGTCGAGGCCTTGGGCGCCGTGCGGGTACGCTCGGACGTGGAGCGCAAGCGCCTGTTCGGTGAGCAGCAGCAAGCAGAAGCCGGACAGCTGCAAACCGGCATCTACGACCAGGACGCCAGCGCCGCCACCTACCAACGCCTGCACCAGCTGGCGGCAACCATCCTGCGCGCCGGCTTCCCGGTGGTGCTGGATGCCACTTACCTCAAGCAGGCACAACGCCAAGCCGCCGCAGAGGTTGCCAGCAGCACCGGCGTGCCGCTGCTGATCCTCGATTGCCAGGCGCCGGAGGCGGTGATCGCCAGCTGGCTGGCACAGCGCCAGGCACAAAATACCGACCCATCGGACGCCACCCTGGAAGTGGTCAAGGCCCAGCAGGCCAGCCGTGAGCCGCTGGATGAAGTGGAACTGCAGCAGAGCACGCGCGTGGACACCCAGGATGCCAGCAGCATGAACCAGGTGATCGACCAGATCCGTCAGCGCTTGCCGGGCCTGTAAGCGCACTGCATGTTCGGGCCGGCGACTGGCCGGCCCGAACAGCTGATCCCTCCGCAAACAGGGCATCTCGTCGCCCCCAATGGCAAAAGGCCGCGCATTTTCCAACCCCCGCTACACTCCTTTCTGACCTGCTCGCGATTTATCCCCCAAGACACGTTCAGCCATCGCAAGGAGGCTCGATGAACGATGAATTGCAGCATCTGAAGAATCTTGGCAAGACCTCCGCGCAGTGGTTGCATGCGGCCGGTATCCACAGTGCATCGGATTTGCGTCGGCTCGGCGCGGTCGGTGCCTACCAGGCCGTCAAAACGCGAGGATTCCGGGCGTCGAAGGTGTTGCTGTACGCCATTGAAGGCGCGCTTCTGGACATGCACTGGAACGATTTGCCGGCCGAACGCAAGGAGGCGCTCAACCAACAACTCGACGCGAAATGCGCTACCGCGAAAAAAATATGAAATAAACACGGTAAGGGGATTGACGGTGAAATGAGAATCGTTATGATTATCACAACTGGTCGCGAGACTGGTTGGATAAACTGAAAGCCCCTGGTTCGGACTCTCAGATTATCTCCTCATCAGGCTAATCACGGTTATTGACCCGGCTTTTTGCCGGGTCTTTTTTTTGCGCAAGAAATGCGTTGTGGCTGCCGGGGGCTCGCCACAGAAGTTAGGCCGCCCTTGAAATCGAGCGCCGCCCGCGCGGCGCTTCGCGGGGCAAGCCCGCTTGTATGGTAGGACTTGAAGGGAGGAGGAGGGACATAGCTCGCTTCTGACTGTTCGCAGCAGTACAGACCGTGGGAGAAATCACCC
>NZ_JBDFPP010000042.1:0-12911 GCF_039672635.1 Pseudomonas sp. P39-UII1 | reverse complement strand
CCAGCTTCTTCATGCGATACAACCGAATCAGGCTCCACAGCCACAACAACTACCTGTCGCCGATAGCTATGGAGCAGCAGGCGGCGTGATCACCGTAATCGGTGTCCGGAAAAACTTGACCAGAACAAGCCGGCTCCCACAGGTACAGCACAGTCCATGAGTTGTGTGGGGTACTTGTGGGAGCCGGCTTGCCGGCGATGAGGCCGGTGCGACTGCCTGATAATTCAGCGTTTGCCGAGGATCTTCCCCAGCATCTCCGGCCGCGGTGCCCCTTGCTGGCTCTGCAGGTTGCCCTGTTCATCCTGATAGAAGATAGCCGGGGTTGCCTGCAAGCCCATTTCTTCCATCAAGGCCATGTTCCCCGCCAGCTTCTGCTGTACCGCGTCCGGCACCGTGGCGAGCGCCTTCAGCGTGCTCGCCTTGCCGGCCTTTTCATGCTGCTCCAGCGCTTTGGCCGGGTCTTTGGCGGCCAGCAATGCCGCTGACTTGCCTGGGCTGTCCTCGCGGATGATGCCGACCATGATATGGCGCAGCTGCACCTTGCCCGATTCCACCCAGGGCCGCGCCTGTTGCCAGAACATGTTGCAGTATGGGCAATTCGGGTCGCTGAACAGGTACACCTTGCGCGGCGCATCGGCCTTGCCGTCGGCGATCCAGCTGGTCTTTTCCAGCTTGGCCCAGATGGCCTTGGACATCGGCCCATACACCAGTTTTTCCAGCGGTTCGGCACTCAGGTCCTGGCCCTGTTCGTCGAACAGGCTGCCGACCAGCACGTGCTTGCCGTCGGGCGTGAGGTACAGGGCAATGCCGTTGTTGTGGTACTCGGCGGCATAGCCGCGCAAACCGTTGGGGGCGTCGAAGCTGCCCTTGATCACGGCGCCCTTGGCTTGCAGTTGCTGGACCGCCTTGGGCAGGTCTTCAGCCTGTACCCATGGGGCGGCCAGCAGGGCCAGGGAGAGGGGCAGCAGTGCAGTCAATCGCATGTCAGTTTCCTTGTGCGGCAGGGGCGGGCGCGGCGGCCCGGTCGAAAGGTTCCAGCGCATGGCGCAGGCTGGCCCTGGACAGCTCGCCCAGGTGGCTGCCGACCAGCCGCCCGTTGGCGTCGTAGAACAGTGTGGTGGGCAAGGCCATCGAGCCGACCCGCTGGGCCAGTACGCCGGTGCCGTCGAACAGCACATGGGTCAGGCTCAGGCCGGTGGTGGCCAGGAAGGTGCTGACGGTTTCTGGCGTCTCACCCTGGTTGACGAACAGGAAGGTCACCTGGGGATACTCGCCCTGGGCCTGTTGCAGGACTGGCATTTCCCGCCGGCATGGCGGGCACCAGGTGGCCCAGATATTGATGACCAGCGGCTTGCCGCGGTAGCTGTGCAGCGCGACCGATTGCCCGCCAGCATTGCGCAGGCTCAACTCGGGCAGCTCGGTGCCTTTGCTGTACAGGTGGCTGCCCAGGCTGGCGAGGCCCCAGAACAGCGCACCACTGAACAAGGCCCAGCCCAGGGGGCGGCGCAGGCCGGGGTGGCGCCAGCCCTGCCAGAGGGTAGCGAGCACGATGCCGATCAGCCCCGACCAGAGCAGAAAACCGCCGTCACGGATGTCGATGACCTGCAGCAGGTCGTCCCGGTACATCGGCCAGTAGGTCACAACAAAGCCGATACGGGCGCAAAGCAGGCCGATCAGGAACAGGTTGAACAGCGCCGATTCCGGGCTCTCGCCGCCGCGCCGCGCGACCCACCAGCCGACCACGCTGGCAATGCCAAGGGCGGCCAGCATCAACAGATGATTGAGGGCCATGGTCAGTGGCCCCAGCGTTACCGTCAGCATCAACCTTGGCTCCTGGTCTGCGCCCAGTGTTGCAGGAACGCGGCCGCATCCACCTCACCGGTGATGCGCCGCGCGCGGCGTTCCTCGCCGTCCGGGCCGAGCCAGAGAATGCTGGGCGGGCCGGGTACCTGGTAGCGTTGCAGCAGTGCGCGGCTGGCCGGCGCGTCGGCGGTTACGTCCAGGCGCAGCAAGTGCACGCCGGCAAGGCTCGCCTGCACATCACCACGGGCGAACACCTGCTTTTCCATGACCTTGCACGACACGCACCAGTCGGCATAGTAGTCGATCATTACCCACTGGCCACGGGCCTTGGCCGCCTCCAGCTCACGTTGCAGGTCCTCAGGGCGGCTGACGGTGACGAAAGCGTCTTCGGCATGTTGCTGCGGGGCCGCCGTTGCGCCACCGCCGGCGAATGGTCGCAGTGGCTGCCACAGGTCATCGCCGCCGGCCGCAGCGCCGACCAGCAGCAGGCCACCCCACAGCGCCCCCAGCAGCGGCACTGCGCGCAAGGCAGGCAAGCGTTGCAGCGCCGGCCACATGGCCCAGCCCAGGGCAACCAGCCAGGCGCCACTCAAGGCCAGCAGCAGTGGCGCGGCGATCAGACTGCGCACGGTGTACAGCGCCATGGCCAGGAACACGAAGCCGAACACCCCCTTGACCCGGTTCATCCAGGCGCCCGGGCGCGGCAGGTAGCGGTTGCCGACGGTTACCAGCAACAGCAGCGGCAAGCCCATGCCCAGGCCAAGGCTGAACAGCACCAGTGCGCCTTGCAGCACATCGCCACTTTGCCCGATGTACAACAGCGCGCCGGCCAGCGGCGCGGTCATGCATGGGCCCAGCAGCAGCCCGGACAGCGCGCCCAGCAGCGCCGCACCGTACAGGTTGCCGCCCCGGGTCGCCTGCCCGGCGCGGTCCAGGCGATCACGCAGGGCGGCGGGCAGTTGCAATTCGAAGGCGCCAAACATGGGCAAGGCCAGCAACACGAACAGCGCCGCCAGGCTGCCCAGCAACCACGGCTGCTGCAGCCAGGCCTGCAGGCTGGCGCCCAGCAGCGCGGCGACTACGCCCAGCGCTGCATAGACCAGCGCCATGCTCAGCACGTAAACCCCGGCCAGCACCCACCCACGGCGCGCGCTGGCGCCGTTGCCCAGCACCAGGCCGGCGAGGATCGGCAGCATCGGCAGCGAGCAGGGGGTGAAGGCCAGCAGCAAGCCAAGGCCGAAGAACGCCAGCAGGCTCCAGCCCAGGCTGGCGCTCTGCAGGCCACTGGCCAACGCCTGGTCGCTGGCCTGGTCAGCCACCGGTGCAGTACTGCCACCGAGGTCGATCACGGTAGTTTGCGGCGGGTAGCACAGGCCGGCATCGGCGCAGCCCTGCCAACCCAGACGCAGCTGGCCCTGAGCGTTGGCAGGCAGCAGCAGTTCCAGCTGATCACGGTACACCGCGCTGTCGCCGAAGAACTCGTCGTGGTGGTTCAGGGCAGGGGGCAGCTGCGGCTGCTGGTCGGCCGACAGGCCATCGAACTTCAGGCGCTTCTGGTAGAGGTAGTAGCCCTGCTTGATCTGGAAGTACAGGCGCATCTGGCCGTCGGCCTGGCGGTCATGGGTGAGGACGAATGCCTGGTTGACCGGCAGGAAGTCGGGTTTGGCCTGGAACGGGTTGGCTTGCAACGGGCCGGCCAGCAGTAATGTCAGGAAGAGCAGGAGGACGCGCATGTCTTCGCCTTGGCAGATGTGAACGCAGGCCATGCTGGCCTGAGACGATTAACCCAAGGTTAACCGTTGGTGCAGACAGTGCTGCCGGGCCAGGGCCGGCGTGGACACACCGCGACATACTGTCAGGTTGACTTTGCCAACACCTGGCAGATTGCTGTAAAGTTGACGTGAAAGTCAGTTTTTTGTGGGCGGCCCGCCAAGCCGCCCACTGCCCCCTCAGTTTCCCTGCACAAGAATCAAAAGATGGGCAGGCATCGTTCTGCCCAGAGGATCAAGCATGTCCAACCGTGATATTTCCCGGCGCTCCTTCCTGCAAGGTGGCCTGATCGCCGGTGTCGGCGTGACCATGGCGCCGCTCGGCAGCCAGGCGTTCGCCGCGCTGATGGAGGACCGTGTCACCACCTCGCCGCAGAAGTGGATGAACCATGACGGCAAGGCGCGTTTCCGTAACGACGCGTTGTCCAAGGTATGCGGCAACAAGGTCTTCGCCCGCGACATTCGCGCCAAAGACATGCCCGGCTGGCCCGCCCAGCAAGGCCACGCCATGCTGCTCAAGACCACCAAGGCCGACCGCATCTACGAGGGTTACGACCTGGGTTGGCTGGGCGCCGAGCTGCAGCCGGACCGCATCGTCACCGCCGCCGACCTGGAAAAGGACGGTATCGCCTGGCCTGAAGCCCATTCGCCCGACCCGCTGTTGCCGCCCGGCAAGGTGCCGATGTTCATCGGCCACCCGGTGGCGATCCTGATCTGGAGCGACTTCGAGCGCTTCCGCCAGGCCAAGCGCAAGCTGCAGTTCAACGATAAGGCGATCCGCTATGGCGCCCAGGCGCCGTTGTACCAGCGTGACCCTTACGGCAGCTTCCGTTTCGTGCGCGTTGGCGGTGCCACGCCGTTCGACGAGGACGCGTTCTCCAGCCTGAAGAACACCATGCTGTTCCCGACCATCCTCAACCGCAAGCCGGTGTGGTCCAAGGCGCCCAACCAGCATGGCGACCTCACCGAGCAAGGCCTGTTCCACGCCAAGCGCATCGATGAGCAACTGGGCAACCCGCCGCAAGACTGGCTGGTGTTCGACGAGCGCTACAAGACGCCGTCCATCGAGCCGGCCGCGCTGGAGCCCGACAACGGCAACGGTTGGTACGACGCGGCAACCGGCACGCTGCACTTCGTGGTCGCTACCCAGTGCCCGTTCGAAGTGGCGCAGGAATGCGTGCACATGATCAAGCCGTCGCGCTTCGGCCTGAAGCAGCTCAACGTGCACCCGGGCTACACCGTGGGGTACGGCTCCAAGGACAACAACATCTTCGTGTTCTATGCCGCAGTGGCCGCGTTGTATGGCGCCGGTGTGCCGATCCGCCTGGCCAACGACCGCTACGAGCAGTTCCAGAGTGGCATCAAGCGCCATGCCTTCGATATTCGCTATCAGCTGGCAGTGGACAAGAAGGACAACAGCTTCAAGATCTTCCGCGCCGACATGACCTGCGACGGCGGTGGCCGCATCAACTACAGCCCGTCGGTGGCTGCGGTGGGCGCCACGGCGGCGCAGTCGATCTACTACATGCCGCAGAACGACCTGTCCGTCACCGCGTATCACTCGCGTGGTGTCGAGGCCGGTTCGATGCGTGGCTACGGCACCCTGCAGACCATGGCTGCCACCGAGATGATGGTCGACGAAGTGGCCGGGCGCCTGGGCGTCGATGCCATCGACCTGCGCCGCGCCAATGCGCTGAAGTCGGGCATGAAGAACACCCAGGGCGCAGTGCCCGCGGGTGCCCTGCGCCTGCACGAGATTCTCGACAAGGCCGCTGCCCATGAATGGTGGCGCAACCGTGACGCGCGCAAGCGCGAGATGGACGCCAAGGACCAGGACCACTGGTACGGTGTCGGTTTCGCCATCTGCCAGAAGGACTTCGGCACCGGTTCCGAAGCGCCGATGGCCAGCATCGAGTTCACTGCCGATGGCCGCATCAGCCTGCGCCACATCGGCACCGAGCTGGGCACTGGCATGTCGACCTCCCAGGCGCTGGTGGTGAGTGACTTCCTCGGCCGCTCGGCCGATGAGGTCAAGACCGCCGCCACCGAATGGCCGGAGTTGCAACTGACCACCAGCGGCAACCCGTACCTGATCAGCCAGGCCGAGCAGGACGCTGCGCTGCGCGACCCGCGCTGGGTTGGCAAGCTGGCATCGCCATCGTCGGCCACCAACTCGGCCTTCTACTTCAGCCACGCCACCCGTGAAGCGGCGCGTGTGCTGTTCAATCACGGCCTGTGGCCAGCCGCCATGGCCCTGTGGCGCCAAGGCCCGTTCGGTGGCCAGGCCAACCCGTTGGTGGTGCGCCGCGAGAACGCGGTGTGGGTCAACGGCGAGCTGACCGGCAACGGCCTGGCGCCGATTCCGTTCGCTGAACTGGCGAAGAAAGCCCACGAAATGGGCCTGGTCACCGGCGTCAGCGTGCACGGTTTCAACCGCTGGAGCTGGGCCGAGGCCGACTTCGTCATCGACGGCGTGCGCGAGCGCTTCCCGCTCGATGCCGTGGCCGTGAAGTACGGCGACGGTGCGCCGAATGCCAAGAAAGCACAGATGACCAGCAACGGCTTCCACCTGCTCGACCGGCAGAACGCGGCCTACCCGGCCACCCAGCTGAACAACGCCATGGTCACTTATTACAGCCCGGTGGCGACCATCGTCGAAGTGAAGGTCAACAAGGGCAGCGGTGAAGTCCAGGTGCTCAACCACCACAGCTGGGTCGAGTGCGGCCGCGTGCTGGTGCCAGAACTGGTCAAAGGCCAGCTCGAAGGCGGTATCGCCATGGGCATCGGCCATGCGCTGACCGAAGAGATGCCGTTGCATGAAGGCGGCCCGGGGGAGGGCGACTGGAACTTCAACCGCTATCGCCTGCCGCGTGCCAAAGACGTGGCGGTGTGGAAGCAGACGTCCGAGATCCTCCCGCCGCTGTCGCCAACCGACCCGTCCAAGGGCATCGCCGAAGTGGTGATGATCCCGGTGGTCGGTGCCATCGGCAACGCCGTGGCCCATGCCATTGGCAAACGCGTGCGCGACCTTCCGATTACTCCAGCCCGCATCAAGGAGGCCCTCAATGGCTAACCGTCCGCTTCAACTGACCCTCAACGGTCAACCTGTCGGTCCGGTCGAGGTCCCCGATGACCTGGCGATGATCGACTACCTGCACGAACACCAGAACCTCACCGGCTCGCGCCTGGGCTGCGGCCAGGGCATCTGCCACGCCTGCGTGGTGATCGTCGACAACCCCGATGGCACCAGCGAAGAAGTGCGCACCTGCATCACCGGCGCGCATTACTTTACCGGTAAGAAGGTCCGCACCATCGAGAGCCATGCCAAGCAGGACGAGGCCGGCAACTTCACGCTGAACCCGATCCAGCAGAAGTTCGTCGACCTGTTCGCCTTCCAGTGCAGCTACTGCGCACCCGGCTTCGTCAACGCCGCGACCGTGCTAGTGGAAAATGCCCAGCGCCAGCCTGTGAAGAAGAGCGAGCTGGAAGACCGCATCGAAGAGAGCCTGGGGCACCACATCTGCCGCTGCACCGGCTACGTGCGTTACTACGACGCTACCCGCACGGTCCTCAACGACCTCGGCCTGGTCAAGGAGGGTTGAGCATGGCGTTCGTTCGTTCCGGTCTGGCGCTGGCGCTTGGCCTTGTCGTATCGATGGCTGCCCAGGCGCAGGACCAGGCACAGGTCAAGCGCGGGGAATACCTCGCCCGCGCCGCCGACTGCATGGCCTGCCACACTGCCGAGGGCGGCGCGCCCTACGCCGGTGGCCTGCCGATCCATTCACCGTTCGGTACCATCTACGGCAGCAACATCACCCCGGACAAGCAGTACGGCATCGGCAACTACACGGCCGACGAGTTCTTCGCTGCCGTCACCGAAGGCAAGCGCAAGGACGGTGCCAACCTGTACCCGGCCATGCCTTACACCTCGTACCACCTGATCAGCCGGGAAGACTCGGATGCGATCCTGGCGTACCTCATGACCGTGCCGCCGATCAATCGCCCGGCGCCGGAGACCAAGCTCAGCTTCCCGTTCAACGTGCGCATGGGCCTGGCCGGCTGGAACATGCTGTACGGCAAGAGCGTGCAGCTGCAGCCCACGCAGGGCAAGAGCCCGGCCTGGCAGCGCGGCCAGTACATGGTCGAAGTCATGGGCCACTGCGGCGAGTGCCACACCCCGCGTAACCCGATTGGTGCCTTGCAGCAGGACCAGCGCCTGACCGGCGGCCTGCTCAACGGCTACCTGGCGCCGAGCCTGCTGGCCCAGGACCTGGCCGAGCGCGGCTGGACCCAGCCAGACCTCACCACCTTCCTCAAACACGGCATCAGTGCCCAGGGCAGTATGTTCAACGAGATGTACCCGGTGGTGCACCACAGCACCCAGCACCTGGAAGACGCAGACCTGGCCGCCATGGCCACCTACCTGCTGGGCGACCAGCCGCCGGCGGCCAAGGTAATCAAGGAAGTGCCACTGGAGCAGTTGACCGAAAGCGCCAAGCGCGGCCGCCAGCAGTACCTCAATGTCTGCGCCGGCTGCCACGGCGTCGATGGCGAGGGCAAGCCGCATATCGCCGTGGCCATGCAGGGCAACACGGTGCTGCGCCAGGGTGACTCGCGCAACCTGGTCAAGGCGATTGTCGACGGTATCCGCGAACAGCAGTTCACCGGCTTCGAGCGTATGCAGCCGATGCCAGGTTTCGCCGACAAGCTCGATGACCAGCAGATCACCGACATGGTCAACTACCTGCGTCAGGCCTGGGGTGGTTTACCCGGTGACCTGAACGTGCAGCAGCTCGCCGAGCTGAAGGCGGAGTGACGCGTGCAGCATCTTGATCTGCAGGTCGTGCACCAGGCGTTGCAGTGGTCGTGTAACGGCCAGCGGGTATGGTTGTGCACGGTGCTCGCCACCTACGGCTCGGCGCCGCGTGCGCCGGGCTCGTTGCTGGCGGTGAACGACGGCGGGCAGTGGGTGGGCTCGCTGTCGGGCGGTTGCGTCGAGGAAGATTTCCTCGAGCGCGTCGCCCTGGGCGAGTTCCCCGAGCCAGTGGCGTTGGTGCGGTATGGCGATGGCAGTGACCGGCGTTCGAGCATTCGCCTGCCCTGTGGCGGCGTGCTCGAGGTGCTGGTGGAAAACCTGCCGGCCGATTGCGAGGTGCAGGGGCACCTGCGTGAGCTGCACAGTGCGCTGCAGGGTCAGCGCCGCCTGCTGCGCGAGGTGAGCCTGCCGGATGGGGCTCGCCAGCTCAGCAATGACACTGCCCAGGGCCCGCGCGTCGAACGTGAAAGCAGCCGCGTTCGCCTCCGGGTCGGCGCCGCCCAGCGCCTGCTGTTGGCGGGCTATTCCAGCGTGGCGCAGTATTGCGCCGAGTTCGGCAAGGGCATGGGCTTTGAGGTCATCCTTTGCGACCCGCGTGATGAAGTGCTCGAAGGGGTGGCGCTGGAGGGCATTGAAGTGCGCCGTGAACTGCCGTCGGAATTCATCGCCAACGGGGGTTGCCATGCCGACACCGCAGTGGTTGCATTGACCCATGATCCTAAAATCGATGACCTGGCCATGCTTGAAGCGGTGCGTACAGAGGCGTTCTACATTGGCGTGATGGGCTCGAAGGCCACTTCCGACAAGCGCCGCGAACGCCTGCAGCGGATCGGTGGCCTGGGTGACGACGAGCTGGCGCGCATCCACGCGCCAATCGGCCTGAACCTGGGCAGCAAGACCCCGGCGGAGATCGCATTGGCGGTGTTGGCCGATATCCTGCGGATGCGCAACGGCATCACCCGGGCGGCGCTGTGAAGGTCGTCGCGCTGGTGCTGGCGGCAGGTCGCAGCGTGCGCTTCGGGGGCGACAAGCGCCGCGCCACCCTGGCCGATGGGCGCAGCTTGCTGGTGCACAGCGTCGAGCGGGCTTGCTCGGTGTTCGGTGATGTACGGGTGGTGTTGCGCGAAGGTGAGCGGGCAGAGGACCTTGGGTTGCCTGCTGGTTGCCGGGTCATTGCCAGCCCGCAGGCTGCTTTGGGAATGGGCCACAGCTTGGCAGCCGGCACTGCATCGCTGATCGACAGTGATGCACAGGCGGTGGCGATTCTGTTGGGCGACATGCCTTGGATCGCTCGGGCAACTTTTGGCCAGCTCATATCGGCTGCTGGAGCCTCGGCCATTGTGTTGCCACAGCATGACGGGCGGCAGGGGCATCCCGTGTTGTTCGGGCGCGATTTCTGGGCGGCGCTTTCACGCCTGACGGGTGATGAAGGGGCGCGTTCCGTGGTAAGGGCCCACTCGGCGAATTGCATCAGGCTTGATGTTGAGGACCCCGGAGTGTTGCAGGACGTGGATCGGCCTGATGCGGTTTACCGGTAAGCAGGGTGGTTTCGCCTAATCATTTTCTTCTTGCTCTTCGTCGAGTTCATACGGCTGAAGGTCCGCCATCTGCGAAAGCAGAATCAAATGCACTTCGGCGTCGAGTCGCTGCAGACCATCCAGCGTGGCAGAGCCTCCCAGCACCAGGGCAGGCACGAAACCGTACATCTCGTTAGCTTCTAAATCGCCCAATTTTTCCCGGGCTTCGTCGAAAAGGCCCAGGCCGATATTTTCGGTCATGGCCCACATCAGCAAGCTCTGAATTTTGCTTTCTCGTTGTTCGCTGTTGGCGCTTGGGGCACTCAAAAAGTACCGGGAATGGTAGGCCGCAATGGTCAGGAGCGAGCCGGTGTTTTCACCCCACAGGTACAACTCGCCAAACGCGCTGCGGGCGATGAGGTGATAGGTGTCGTGGGTGGTGCCTCCCACCCAGGCGTCCACCACGGCTTCGTATTCGCCTGGGTTGACCAGCCAGAAAAGACCGCTACCGTAGCCGCACCAGCCGTGTTCTTTCCAGTAATCCAGGAGTTGGTTGGGGAGTTTGTCTTTGTAACGTTCGAGGGTGGAAGGCGGGACGGGTTGGTGGCCGATGGGGTTGCCGAGGGTTTCGAGGAAGATGGAGAAGACTACGTTCATTGGTTAATTCCTTATTTTTTGCGTGTTTAGAAGTCGGAAAAAACGTAAGGTTCGAGGGTGGAGATCTGAGAAAGCAGTACCAAATGCTCAACAGTTTTTACTTTTTCAAGCTTGGTAAGGTCGCTCGGTCCCCCAAAGGCTAAAGCGGGAACAAAGCCATACATCTCATCATGTTTTAATGGGCCAAGTTTTTTCCGTGCTGGCCCGAACATTTCATCGAAGTCAACGGATGCTTTCTCTTTGCTGAGGAAGAAACTTTGCACTTCCCTGTCCATGTCCGCTGCCGTCAATTCATACTGGCTTCCCCTGTATCGTGAGAGATGAGCCAGGATCTTTACTGAAAACCCAGTTTTCTCTCCAAATAGATACAGGTCGCCAAAAGCGCCGCGAGCGATGAGGTGATATTTGTCCCGGCTTTCCAATGCTGTGCCTTCAATCAACGACGCGATTGCCACCTCGTATTCATCGGGGTTGACGGTCCAAAATATTCCGTCGCCGTAGCCGCACCAGCCATGCACCTTCCAATAGTCCAGCAATCTTTTTGGTAGAATACCTGTATATCGTTCTAGGCTTGAAGTCGGAACCTCCTGTCGAAAAAACGGCTCGCCAACTTGTTCAATAAATAGAGCAAAAATTTCATCCATGGCAGTGTCCCTGGTGGTTAGCATTTATGCAGTTTCACATTTAATGGTACTGATCCCGCGCCTGATCTTGACGCCTTTTCGGCAGCATTCTTTAGGTGCTGAATTCTGCTTCTCCATTGCGGCCCTATGCTCGAGTTGACTTGCCTATCGCCAAAATCTGAAATAGCATCTCGACCGCCTGCGATCAGGTCAGGGTTATGCAAAGCTGCCAGAGAAGACATGGATTCCTTTGTTTGCACTACTGAGAGTTTCCTGGCTTCAATGGGGTTCATGGTTTTCAATAACTGTTTCTGGAGCCTCTCTTGTAACGCTTCATAGAATTCTTTTCGTGCGGCTTTTGCAATGCTCGGATCTCGTTTGGCTGCATTAGTGAGGTTTTCGAGAAACTCCTCAACCGTCAGCCGGTTCAACCCATCTTGCTGCCCCTTCAACTGCCGTTCAAACTCCCGATGCTTGGAGATCGGCAAGTTGTCCGCTTTGAAGCACGCCACCGTATGAAGCGGCATGCTACCGGGCTTGCCAGTCGAAGGCTCTTTGTCTTTCCCGTTAGGTCTATTCGTCTGCGCAGGCTCTGGATCATCCCCCGCTCCCCTGCGTCGCTCCGGCACCTGCAAATCCGGCCGCTTCTTCAACCCCTCTTCATGCTTGAGCATCCATTGCCCAAGCCGCGCCCCCTTGTCGCTGGCAGCCATTTCCTGCGCCAGCACCCGGGCATCGCCGCGCCCCCGAGTGAGGTACGAAACAATCGCACCCAGCAACAGCACCACGACTTCCACATGGCCAAGGGCAATCGAATGCGCGGCCCGCGATATCGCATTCGGATCATCTCTGCCGAACGGGCTCAAGCCTTCATCGTGCGTGCCTTCCCAGGCGCTGCGGATGCCGTCCAGGTAGTACTCGCCTATACGCGGCAACCCGTCGATGAAAAACTCGGCGATGGACGACAGGCCGAGTACGCCGAGGACCCAGCCGCTAACCTTCAGGCCCATCGTGGCGCCTACCCCTGCGAGGGGAAAAGCCCCGGCACCGGCACCAAAGGCACCGATCCCGGCACCGATGGCGCCGCCGGTAACGGCACTGCCGACGACGATCATCGCCATCTGCCGGACCACGACCAACAGTTCGTCGAGGATGCTGGCGATTTCCAGCTCGGTGAAGCGTCGGCGCAAGAGCTGCGCGGCTTGCCATTCAGCCTGGTTGAAGGCGGACTGGACGGCGCGGATTCGGCGAATGTTGAGTGCGAGTGACGCGACCGGTTGGTTGTACTGGTCGACGAAACGGGCACCTCCTTGATAGCCCATTTCATCGATGATGCGCGACTCGATCTCGTGCCATGACGGCACAAGGCGGCTCAGAAACATGTGTGTCTCCCTGACAGGTGCGTGCAGGGGGAAATCACATCATGGAATGAATGTAATCATTTCTGAGAAGGTTGTGGGAAAAGTCTCTATCGGCGCTAATTGGCGGGAATTGGGGTGCGTTCTGGGGTGCTTGACTCAATTGCGTCGGCGTCCTTGAGATCGAGCGCGGCCCGCGCGGCGCTTCGCGAAGCGCTTGTCTTGGGATCTTCAGCGCCCATGAGACCGAGCGCCGCCCGCGCGGCGCTTCGCGGGGCAAGCCCGCTTGTATGGTAGGACTTGAAGGGAGGAGGAGGGACATAGCTCGCTTCTGACTGTTCGCAGCAGTACAGACCGTGGGAGAAATC
>NZ_JBDFPP010000041.1:0-16397 GCF_039672635.1 Pseudomonas sp. P39-UII1 | reverse complement strand
CTTCATGCGATACAACCGAATCAGGCTCCACAGCCATAACAACTATCTGTCGCCGATAGCTATGGAGCAGCAGGCGGCGTGATCACCGTAATCGGTGTCCGGAAAAACTTGACCAGAACAGCTTGCCGGCGATGAGGCCTTGTAGGCACTGTTTCAATCACCGTCTCACACCGTCTCAATGTGCAACAGCGCAGCTGCGCAATGGCACCCGTGCACCAAGGCAAACCCTAGGCAGTTCAAGCAGTTGCGCCTGCTTGGCCACCTTGGCACGGCCATTGCGCCGGTGCCCGGCACATCCAATGACAAGAGGCACAGCCCCATGCTTTCCGACCTGCCCATCCTGCCCGCCACCCGCGCCTTCCTGGAGCGCAAGCTGAAGATGCGCATCGGCGCCGACTGGCAGGACGCCACCAGCGGCCGTACCCTGGCGTTCCGCAACCCGGCCAGCGGCGACATCCTCGGCGAAGTGCCGGCCGCCGAGCAGCAAGACGTCGACCGCGCCGTGCGCGCCGCGCGCCAGGCCTTCGACGATTCGCCCTGGAGCCGCATGCGCCCACGCGAGCGGCAGAACCTGCTGTGGCGCCTGGCCGACCTGATGGAGCGCGACGCGCAGCAACTGGCCGAGCTCGAATGCCTGAACAACGGCAAGAGCGCTGCCGTGGCCAAGGTCATGGACGTACAGTTGGCCATCGACTTCCTGCGCTACATGGCCGGCTGGGCCACCAAGATCGAGGGCAGCACCGTCGAAGCCTCGATGCCGTTGATGCCCAACGACCAGTTCCACGGCTTCGTCCGCCGTGAGGCCGTGGGCGTGGTCGGCGCCATCGTCGCCTGGAACTTCCCACTGCTGTTGGCCTGCTGGAAGCTCGGCCCTGCCCTGGCCACTGGCTGTACCGTGGTGCTCAAGCCCGCCGATGAAACCCCGCTGACCGCGCTCAAGCTCGCCGAACTGGTCGATGAAGCCGGTTACCCGGCCGGGGTGCTCAACGTGATCACCGGCACCGGCCTGAACGCCGGCGCGGCGCTAAGCCGCCACCCAGGCGTCGACAAGCTGACCTTCACTGGCTCGACCGAAGTCGGCAAGCTGATCGGCAAGGCCGCCATGGACAACATGACCCGCGTCACCCTGGAGCTCGGCGGCAAGTCGCCGACCATCGTCATGCCCGACGCCAACCTGCAGGAAGCCGCCGCCGGCGCCGCCACGGCGATCTTCTTCAACCAGGGCCAGGTGTGCTGCGCGGGTTCGCGCCTGTACGTGCACCGCAAGCACTTCGACAACGTGGTGGCGGATATCGCCGGCATCGCCAACGGCATGAAGCTCGGTAATGGCCTGGACCCGACCGTGCAGATGGGCCCGCTGATCTCGGCCAAGCAGCAGGACCGGGTCACCGGCTACATCGAACTGGGCCGCGAGCTGGGCGCGACCATCGCCTGCGGTGGCGAGGGGTTCGGCCCGGGTTATTTCGTCAAGCCGACGGTGATCGTCGACGTCGACCAACGCCATCGCCTGGTGCAAGAGGAAATCTTCGGGCCGGTGCTGGTGGCGATGCCGTTCGATAGCCTGGACGAGGTGCTCGGCATGGCCAACGACAACCCTTACGGCCTGGGCGCCAGCATCTGGTCCAACGACCTGGCCGCCGTGCACCGGATGATCCCGCGCATCAAGTCGGGCTCGGTGTGGGTCAACTGCCACAGCGCCCTGGACCCGGCGCTGCCGTTTGGTGGCTACAAGATGTCGGGCGTCGGCCGCGAGATGGGTGCGGCGGCGATCGAGCATTACACCGAGTTGAAATCGGTGCTGATCAAGCTCTGATCGACATCTGCACCGGCCTCATCGCCGGCAAGCCGGCTCCCACAGAATCACCACAGGCTTGAGACCCGCGCGGTCTCTGTGGGCGCCGGCTTGCCGGCGAAAGGGCCTGGCCAGGAAAAACAAATACAACAACAAAAAACATGGAGTCCACCATGAAGCACACACTCGCCTGCACGTTGGCACTGATCGTCATCGCCCCCCTGACCCAGGCCCACGAGCTCTACAACCACAACGGCACCACCCTCAACGCCGACCTCGAAGCCCTGTTCGGTGCCTTCCACAGCGACGAAAGCTACAACCAGGCCGGCAACCGCCAGCCAGGCAGCAGCAACTGGCGCGAGGGCTATGTGAAATACGGCCTGAGCGGCAGCCAGGCGCTGGCCGAAAGCGGCGCCCTGTACGCTGCCTTCAACCTGCTCAGCTCGGCCACCTGGGGCGATGGCGATGCCGCCGGCCTGACCCTCGGCGACGAGCGCCGCACGGCCATCGAAGACCTGTACCTGGGCTGGCGTTCAGGCAATCTGTTCCCTGCCCTGGGCGAAGACGGTGTCGATCTATCAGGCGGCCGTCAGGTGGTGACCCTGGGTGACGGTTTTCTGATCCAGGGCGACCCGGTCAACCTGGGCAAGGTAGACCTGGGCGCCAACTTCGACCGCGGCGGTGCCTACTACCTGGCCGCGCGCAAGGCCTTCGACCGCACCGCCGTGCTGCGCCTGGGCGGCAAGGACGGTTGGCGTGGCGATATGATGTGGCTGAAATCCGACAACCATTACCAGGCCGACACTTCGCTGGCGGTGGCCAACCTCGAGCATGTCGCAGACGCCGGCACCGTCGGCGTCAGCTGGATACGCGGCCTCGACGTCGACGCGCGCTATGCGCAGATCATGGGCCTGGAGCATCGTGATGGCATGGACACGGTCAGCCTGCGCGGGCGCGGCAACCTCGGGGTGAAGGACCTGGAGCTGGCGGGCGAATACGTCACCCAGGACCGCACGGGCGGTAGTGAGAATGCATGGTACCTGGAGGCTAACTGGACTTTCTCGGCGCTGCCTTGGGCGCCCACTGCCAGCTACCGCTACAGCCGCTTTTCGGAACACTTCGACCCGCTGTTCTATGGCCTGAGCCGCGGCTACGGGACCTGGTTCCAGGGTGAGGTGGCAGCCAACTATGCCGGGCCGTTCAACAAGAACAGCCAGGTGCACCACGTAGCGCTCAAAGGCAAGCCGCTGGACAACCTGACGGTGGGGGCACTGTACTTCGACTTCGACACGCTCGACACCGACCAGGGCAACCTGGGGGGGCGTGAACTGGACCTGTATGTGGAATGGATGGTCAACGAGCACCTGCTGATCAGCCCGCTGGTGGGGTTCTACAAGCCAGAGCGCAGTGCGGTGAATGGCGGTACCCAGATGGGCAGCCGGGATACCGGGGCCTATATGCAGTTGGTAGTCGGGACCTTCTTCTGACCAGGCCAATGGGGGCTGCTTTGCAGCCCATCGCCGGCAAGCCAGCTCCTACAGGCTCATTACCGGTCTTGAGATCTGCGCTGGCCCTGTAGGCGCTGGCTTGCCGGCGATGGGCCGCACAGCGGTCCCAAATGCTCAGGCCCTGCCCTGCTCTGCCAGCCACCGCCGCAGCATCATCTGTTGCACTGCGGAGTGACCGCTCATGACCTCGTCCAACGCCTGCCCCGCCAGTACCGCCCGCACCACCGGCGCCAGCTCCACACCTTGCAAATGCCAAACCCCCAACGGCTGATCCCCTGTGACCACCACCTCAGCCTCATCCACAAAACCCTCACGCAACACCGGCCTGCGCGCTACCCGCACTGACTGCCAATCGGCCGCCACATGCAACGCCTGTGCATCGGGCCAACCCCGGCGCCGCGCCCAGAACGGCTGCCCCATGCGTGTCTGCTCCTGCTCGTAGAAATCCCGCCCGATCCGGGCAAAGCGCATGAACAACTGCTCGACCCGCTGCTGATGAAATTGCCGCGCCAGCGCAGCCCGCTCGGGCCGGCGCAACAGGGTGTTGATCACCACAGGCGCCTGCAGCGCCGACGACAGCGACTGGAAAATCCCGTTCCCCGACAGTGGGTCAACCGCCATCGCAGCATCCCCCACCCGTATCCAGTCATCCCCTACGCAGGCGCCGGCAAGAATCGCGGTGCTGCTGCGCGCATGCACCTGTGCAGGTTCCATCGCCTGCGCCCCGAACAATTCGGCCACCAGCGCCGAGCCACGACGCCGTGTGGCGCAGTAATCCGGCAGAGCTGCCTTGCCCGGTACCCCTTGGGCGTCCAGGGTAATTTGCCAATAGCAACGGCCATCGGCCAACCTGGCCATCCAGGCCCAGCCGTCGTCCAGGCTTTCCACCGCCGAAGCCGGTGCGCAAGGCGCGTCGTGCCACAGGTTCAGCAAACTGACCGTCTCTGGCCCGCGCAAGCGGTCAACCGCCAACGGCGCCTGGCGCCCGCGTGCTTCAACCAGAAAATCGGCCTGCAGCACCTGCCCATCGTCCAGGCGTACCTGGTGAGCTTCGGCACGCATTACCTCACGGATGCGCCCTTCGACCAGCGTCACCCCGGCCCGCACAAGGTCATCCCGCAAGGCGCGGTCGAAGCGTTGCCGGTCGAGCAGAAACTCCTGGTTCATCTGCAAGTGCTCGCCATTCCAGCGCACCTGCCGGGTCGCCGGCATCGCCGCCTCGCTCAAGGCGCCGCCCAGGCCGGCATGGCGCAGCCCTTCCAGAACCCGCTGGGAGACGCCTTCCACCGCCGCAAAACGGCGCCAGTCGGAGACCACCGTGACCGGGTAGCCCAGCCGACGCAGGCCGATTGCCGTGGCGGCACCGGCCGGGCCGGCGCCCAATACCAGAATGCGCGGTTCAGGCATCGCGCGCCCCCCGCCGCTCGGGGCCGACAAAGGCTGCATGCGCTTGCAGCCACGCCACAACCTGGTCCCGCTCAAGATCGGGCTGTTGTTGCAACAGCGCAGCGATCCGCCCGGTTACCGCTGCACAACCCAGGCTGGCGCCGGCCATGCCGCGCTCGCCGACGTAACCGCCGAAGTCGGCCTGGGCGCTGTTCAGCCACGACCACTGCCCCGGCGCGCAGCGAGCATCGCCGGTAATACGGATAACGCCTGGGTAAGCGGCCGGGTACACCGCGCTGCCCTGCGCCGGGCTCGATGCACAAAGCAGCACGCCAGCAGCCTGCACCTCGGCGCAGGCCTGGCGCAGTACCGGCCGATCCTGCTGCAGCCCAAGGCTCAGGTTGACCAGTGTGGCGCCCTGCTCTGCCAGCCACAGCAATGCGCCGGCTACCTGCATGGCGCTGGTGCTCGCCTGTTCGGCAAACACTTGGGCTACCAGCAGCGGCACCTGGCCTGCCTGGGCCTGCAGGCGGGCTAACACCGCGCTGCCATGGCCAAGCCGGTCGGGCTGCGGCTCGCCGTCACGCAGCACGCCGTCCTCCAACCAGAACCGCCGCGCCGCACACAGGCCCAAGGCCTGTGCCGGGGAGCACCCGCTGTCGATCACCCCTACCTGCACGTCATGGGCCATGCTTGATGGCCTCCTTGGGCAACACGCGCAGTTGCCCGCCCAGCAACTGCAAGTGCAGGTCGGCACCGGCCAAGGTCGAGGCGCGGTGGCTGATAAGAATGCGGGTGCGCCCGGCGAACAACTGGTCGATGGCGGCAATCACCTCACGCTCGGTCGCTTCGTCCACCGCTGAAGTCGCTTCGTCCAGCACCAGGATCGACGGGGCCTGCAGCACGGCGCGGGCGATGGCGATGCGCTGTTTCTGCCCCCCGGAGAGTTGCTGGCCGCGCTCGCCGAGCAGGCCATCCAGGCCCAGCGGCAGGCTGTCGACCAGGGTTTCGAGGTGCGCCAGGCGCACCACCCGCTCAAGCTCCGCGCGGCTGGCCTGCGGTGCACCGTAGGCGAGGTTCTGCGCCAAGGTGCCACGGAACAGCACGATATCCTGGCTGACCACGGCGATGCGCTGGCGCAATGCTGCAAGGTTCAGGTCCCGCAGGTCGGCGCCGTCCAGCAGAATGCGCCCAGCATCGGGGTCGTAGAAACGCTGCAGCAGGTCGATCAACGTCGATTTCCCGACACCGGATGCGCCACTGATAGCCACTTTGAGGCCGCCCGGCACGCAGGCATGCACGCCGTCCAGCACCGCACCCTGGCGCCCATCGTGGGCGAAGTGCACGCCTTCCAGGCGCAATTCGCCTGGGCCTTGGGGCATCGGCCGGGGCGTATCCGCCTCGCGCACGGCCACGGCCTCCTGCTTCAGCTCCATCACCCGGCCCAGGCTTACGGCCATGCGCTGCACCGCCACATACAGGCCCAACAGGCTCTGCACCGGCCCCACGGCCATGCCCATGTAGGTAGAGAACGCAATCAGCGCGCCCAGTTGCCAGGTACCCTCGATAACCCACCAGCCACCGACCAGAAACGCGCAGGCGCGGCACCACGACGTCAGGGTACCGGGTATCGCCTGGGTGAAAAACTCGGTGACCTGCACCTTGAGCAACTGGCGCATGTACCCCTGACCCAGCTGGTCCAGGCGCCCGGCCTCGCGGCCTTGCTGGCCGGACGCCTGGATGAATTTCATCGCCGGCAGCGTTTCGACCAGGAACGACGACACATCAGCCGAGCGTTCGCGCAGGTTGCGCACTTCGCGCTCTACCTTGCGCCGCATCCAGCGCAGCCATAGCACCTCGATCGGGACCAGCAGCGCCAGCAGCAGCGACAGCTGCCAGGACAGCATCAGCATCAGCGCCACTGCGCCTACCAGGCCGATGACCGCCGACACCGCCGAGAACAGCGAGTCCACGGCAAAGCGCTGGATTTCCGCCACATCGCCATCCAGCCTGGACAGGATGTCGCCGGTACGCCGGCGCCCGTAGAAGGTTGGCGACAGCTGCTGCAAGTGGCGATACAGGTCATCGCGCAGGGCAAACAGAATGCGCCCGGACAGCCGCGTGTGCAGGTAGCGGTTGACGCCAGCCAGCACGGTGCCGAGCAGCCCGGCGACGATCATGATCGCGGCCACGTGCCAGAGGGTCTGGTAATCCTTGGCCAGCAGGCCTTCGTCGATCAGGGTCTTGACCAGCCAGGGTTGCGCCAGCGCCAACAGCGAGGCGCCCAGGGAAAGGCCCAGCAACACACCGATGGCGTGGCGCTGCGGGCGGACGAAACCATACAACCAGGCCAACGCCTGGCGCATGAGCGCGGGGTCGCTGGTCTCTACCAGCCTTGCGAACAGGTTACCCATCTCAACCGCGCAACTGCTTGAGCTTGCGGTACAACGTGGCGCGGCTGATGCCCAGGGCCTCGGCCGCAGCCGAGACATTGCCCTGATGCCGGGCCAACGCTTCGCGAATCAGCTCCAGCTCGTTGTCCCTCAAGCTGCCGGACGGCGCAGCGCCGCTGGCCAGCTCGTCGAGCAGGCAATCGGTCAGGTGCTCGAGGGTAAGCTGCTGTTCACCGTCTTCACGCATGGCCAGTGCGGTGCGCACGACCATCTCCAGCTGGCGGATGTTGCCCGGCCAGTCGAAGCCCTGGAGCAGCGCAGCCAGGGCCGGGTCGAGGCTTACGCCGTTGGCGCCGGCCTTGTCCAGCAGGCCCTGGACAAGGCTCGCCAGGTCGTCACGTTCACGCAGTGCCGGCAAGCGCAGCGAAACGCCGTTGACGCGGTAGTACAGGTCTTCACGAAAATGCTGTTCGTGCACCAGCCGCTTGAGGTCGCGGTGGGTGGCGCAGATCAGCGCCACGTCGATGTCCTGCTCGTCGGCCGCGCCCAGCGGCGCCACCCGGCGCTCCTGCAACACCCGCAGCAGGCGCGCCTGCAAGGCCAGCGGCATGTCGCCGATCTCGTCGAGGAACAGCGTGCCGCCGTGGGCCTGCATCAACCGCCCGACCATGCCGCCACGGCGCGAGCCGGTGAAGGCACCCTCGCGGTAGCCGAACAGCTCGGACTCGATCAGCCCCTCGGGGATGGCCGCGCAGTTTACCGCCACGAAGGGTTTGTCGGCCCGTGGGCTGGCCTGGTGCAAGGCGCGCGCCACCACCTCCTTGCCGGTACCGGTCTCGCCCAGCAGCAGCACCGGCAGGCCACTGGCCAGGCCCTGGCGGGCCATGCGCAGGTTGCGCGCCAGGCGTGCATCGCCCCCGGCCAGGGCGTCCAGCGCCGGCGATGTGTTGGCCAGTGCCGGTTTGCTCGGTGCCACGCTGCTGGTCAGCTGGCCATGGCGTGGCAGCTGCAGCGCGCGGAAGAAGAACTCGCCCTTGGCAGTCTGCACGCTGCTGACGCCGCCCTGCCACAGGCGTGCGATGAACGCTGGCGAGCGTTCGCCGAGCAGGTCGCTGCTGCGCCGCCCGATCAGGCCCTGGCGCGGTACCTGCAACAGTTGGCAGGCGTTGTCGTTGGCCGCCAGCACTTCACCGTCCAGGCTCAGTGCCAGCAAGCCGTGCCATGCGCTGTTGAGGTACTGCGGGCGGCTGTGGAAGGCCAGCACCAGCTGCTCGGTGTGGCACAGGCCGAACAGCCGGCTTTCGATATTGCCGGCAGCCAGCATCAGCATCGACAGGCTGTCTTGCGGCTGGGCCATGTTGCCTTCGCGGGTGATGTCGAGCACCCCGATCACCTCGCCATTCGGGTCGCGCAGCGGCACCGAGGTGCAGGCGAACGGGCTGAGCCGGTCCAGGTAGTGTTCGCCGCAGTTGATCAGGGTCGGCCGGCCTTCCACCACCGCCGTGCCGATGGCGTTGGTGCCGCGCAGCGATTCGCTCCAGCAACTGCCGGGGTGCAGGTCGCGCAGGCCTTCGCGTTCGAGTACGTGGGTTTGCCCTTCGATGGCCAGCACGTTGGCCTGGGCGTCGCCGAGGATGATGATGCCGGCCTTGCCCTGGCGCGCCACCAGATAATCCAGCTCGGGGGTCACCGCGTCGACCAGCAGCCGGTTGTGGTCCAGCAACGCGCGCAGGTCGAGGCCCTGCTGCAGGCCCAGGCCGACCTGCTCGCCTTGCAGGCAATTCAGGCCATGGCCCAGGCTGCGGCGCCAGGAGGCGTCGATTTCGTCGCGCAGCATGCCTGACGGCAGCTCGCCTTCGCGGGCCAGCTTGAGACGGGCCTGGCGGGCTTCATGTAGTGGCTCTTGGGCGGTTGGTTGTTGTTGTCGCGCCATTTTTTGCTCCGGCTGTGCCTCTTCACGGTGAGGGCAACGGGCTTGGGAATTTTTTTGCAGTGTGCGGGAGATTTTTCTGGGCGTCATCAGGGAGATTGCGGGGGGTTGGAGTGCATGCCGGTGGGTTTTGCAGCGCTCTTGAGATCGAGCGCCGCCCGCGCGGCGCATCGCGGGCAAGCCCGCTCCTACATTTGTTGCAACGTGCCATGGCCTGATAGGCCATAGTTGTTAGCCTTGGTGGCTCGACGAGGTCTTTCGGCTGGCACTGCTGCCGCCTCACCTGTCTTCAGTCATGCGCCAAGGCGAACAACCATGGCCTGACTGGAACGGCGCGTTGCAACAAATGTAGGAGCGGGCTTGCCCGCGATGCGCCGCGCGGGCGGCGCTCGATCTCAACAGCGCTGAAAATCTCAAGGCAAGCGCTTCGCGGGCGGCGCTCGATCTACGCCGCACCGCAAACCCCAAGCCCTACCCCCCAGCCCCACCACCATTCCCAACCCCCAACCCTGGGGAACACCCCCCAAATTCAACCTGCACAAAAACACCCGCCCAAACCCCAACCCCCCGCCCCACAAGCCCTCCAGCCCATTTCCAGGCACTTGGCACGGCAGTTGCCGCTCCCCTGCCAGACGCCCCAAGTCCATGGGCCCGTTTGCAGGAGGAATAGACTCATGCACCGACCGATACCCAACCCGCTGGCCGTGGCGATTATCGCCAGCATGCTCCAGCTCCCGGCGCAGGCAGCGCTGTTTGCCGTCGACACCGGTCCCTACAACCCCGCCAACGGCGGCTTTGCCGCCTGGTATCAGGACACCCACGGGCGAACCCTGGACCTGTGCCTGACCAAAGCGGTCAGCTCACGTGTCGCCGGCGCCCCTGGGGCCCCGAGCTACATGTGCACCCTGCTGCCAACACCGGGGGTGTTCGATGACACCCAACCCATCGTGTTCCCTAGCAACTTCCCCGACGAGGCCTTCTGGTTCACCGCCGACGCTGCCATCGTCGACGCCGCCCGCGGCATCGACCTCAGCTACGGCACGGCAATCGAAGCGGCCTTCGCCGCCGAAGAGCCAGTAGAAGGCGATCAGGTGAGCTTCGCCCGGGTGCGCATCCGCGTCGATGTGCCCACTGCGGGCACCTACGTGGTCACCCACCCGTACGGCGTCGAAGTGTTCGACGTACCCGCCGCAGGCCGGCGGGCAATCAACATGACCCGCGACATCGGCATCGCCGGCGCCGGCGATTTCAGCGGCGCGCTCAAGGGTGATGTCGGGCCGTTCCTGCGCAGCGTCAACGGCCCTTACACCGAGGGCAGCGAACGTTTCATCGGCGACCCCAACCTGGAAGAGCGCGTCACCGGCAGCCCGTTCAATACCAACTTCGTGCGCATCGAAGGCCCTGGCGGCATCGACCTGCGTACCGAGCTGTTCTCGATTTCGGGCAAGCTTTCCGATGTGGCCAGGCCGACCCCGTTGATGCCACTGCGCAGCACCTACTCACGGCATACCGAAAACGGCGACCTGCGTGCCCAGCAGGATGTGTTCGTGATGGCCCCGCCACCGCCGGCTGCCGTCACCCTGACCAGCCAGACGCCCAACCTGAACTTGACCGAAGCCAACGGTACCGGCGCCTGGTATGCCCAGTCGGTGCTCAACCCGATCGTCCCGGCCACGTTGCTGCTGACCGCCGACAACAGTGTGGCGATCCCTACCAGCAGCCCGGCCACTGCCAACCTGCCACTCACCGACCTGGTGACCATCACCCGCGCCGAATTCAGCCTGGCCAGCGGCCAGCTGACCCTGGTGGCAAGCACCAGTGACGAGACCAGCCCGCCGGTGCTTTCGGCGCGAACCGGCAACGGCACCTTCATCGGCAACCTGGCGGGTAACGGTGCGGTGAAGACGCTAAGCACCTCCCTCTCGCCCATCCCACCGGCCAAGGTGCAGGTCACCAGCGCCAATGGCGGTAGCGACAGCGAAGACGTGGTGCTGGTGCCATGAACAGACAAAGGCTCCGCCTTCAAGGAGGCAGCATGAACACTTGGCAACGCCGCGCGCTGTTGGCCGCCGGTTTCTCCCTCACTGTCAGCAGCGCGGCCTGGGCCGCACTGTCCGATGTCGACCCGGGCCCCTACACCTTCGCCACGGGTGGTTACCCGATGTGGTACAAGGACGCCAACGACCTGTCCCTGGAGCTTTGCCAGTCGCGCGCCACCAGCACCCGAGCGCCTGGCGCACCGGGTGCACCGGCGTACATGTGCACATTGCTGCCAGAGCCGGGCGTGTATGACGACGCCCTGCCGCTGGTGTTCCCCGACAACTGGCCACCGGAAATGTTCTGGTTCCTGGCCGAAACCGCAATCCCGCAGGTAGGCAACAGCGGCTACGAGCTGGAAGTCTATGTGGCGGGGCTGGAAGCCGCCTTCGCGGCGGAAAACCCGGTAGACGGCGACCAGCAGAGCTTTGCCCGTATCCGTATCCGCGCCTCGGTGCCCCGCACCGGTACCTACACCATTACCCACCCCTATGGTGTGGAAACGGTCAACGTGACCACAGCCGGTCGCCGGGCGATCAACATCACCCGCGACATCGGCATCGGCGCCCCCGGCAACTTCACCGGCGCGCTCAACGGCAACCTCGGCCCATGGCTGCGTGGCGCCGGCGGGCCCTACACCGAGGTCAACCCGGACACCGGCGCCAGCGAAACCTTCGTCGGCGACCCGAACATCACCGAAGCGGTCACCGGCAGCCCGTTCAACACCAACTTCGTACGCATCGAAGGCCCACCCGGGGCTATCCAGACCAACGTGTTCACGGTGTCGGGCAAGGTGCTCGACCAACGTGCGCAAACCCCGGTAACCCTGGAACGGGCCACGTACTCGCGCAACGGCACCGGCACCCGCGTCGAGGTCTTCGCCAAGGCCCCCAACGACGCCAGCGTGTGCCTGCGCAATGGCCTGGCGCTGGTGGGCACACCGCCCTCGCCTTGCCAGTTCAGCCTGCTTGCGGATAACAACGGCCTGTTCTTCAGCCAGCAGCTCAGCCAGGTCGCACCGCCACCGGTGGTGGTGGTCACCGCCAGCACGACGGCCGGCGGCACCCGCCCGACCGCGTTGTCGAGCAAGTTGAGCGACGTGGTCAAGGTGAACACCGCACGCTACGACTGGGCCAACAAGCGCCTGGTGATCGAAGCGCGCTCCAGCGACGAAGTGGTGATCCCCGACCTGGTCGCTCAAGGCTATGGTCGGCTGTCCAAGTCCGGCACCGTGCAAAGCCTGACGGTCAACGACCTGGCTCAACCACCGGCTAGCGTTACCATCAAATCCGCCCATGGCGGCAGCGATGTGGAACCCGTGATCGTGGTCGGCAACGCGCCGGTCGAAGCCGCCAACCAGCCGCCGCTGGCCCAGGCCGACACCGGCAGCACCAGCGTCGGCGTGCCACTGACCCTCAACCTGCTGCAGAACGACAGCGACCCTGACGGCAACGTGCCGCTGGCCATCAGTGACCTCACTCAACCGGGTACGGGCCTTGGCGGCGTCGTGCTCAACGGCACTACCTCGGTCACCTACACCCCGCCAGCGGGCGCAACGCAACCTCTGGTGGCCACCTTCAGCTATCAGGCGGTGGATGCCAAAGGGCTTAAGTCGACACCGGCTACCGTGACCGTCAACGTTGCCCCCAACCGGCCGCCAACCGTCGCTGCCCAAACCGTCGCGACACTGGGTGTACCGCTGACCATCAACGTGCTGGCAGGCGCCGCCGACCCTGAAGGCAACAACCCGCTGGTGGTCGCTGCCGTCACGCAGCCGGCTGCCGGTCGCGGCACGGTCAGCACCGACGGCAGCACGGTCACCTACACCCCACCGGCCACGGTCACTGCGGCGTTCAGCACCACGTTCACCTTCCAGGTACGTGACGCGCTCGGCGCGCTGTCCAACCCCGGCACCGTCACCGTCAACGTGTCACCACGCCCCGCCGCCGAGACCTTCGCGATCACCGCAGCGACCGTTCAGGCACGCTCCAACAACCGCTTCAACTGGGACATCAGCGGTACGTCCTCGGTGACCACCGGC
Source organism: Pseudomonas sp. P39-UII1 (assembly GCF_039672635.1). Taxonomy (NCBI): domain Bacteria; kingdom Pseudomonadati; phylum Pseudomonadota; class Gammaproteobacteria; order Pseudomonadales; family Pseudomonadaceae; genus Pseudomonas; species Pseudomonas sp. P39-UII1. The sequence goes on along the minus strand of NZ_JBDFPP010000041.1, from coordinate 3,310 downwards.
AACACCATCACCGTGCGTGTGACCACCACCACCGGCGTGCAGACCCTCGGCACCACCACGGTACCGCTGACCGGCCGCTGGCGCCTGGTTGTCAGCAACAGCACCACGGTGATCCCAACGGCCAACCCGACGGTGACCGTGACCAGCAGCCAAGGCACCACGCGCACCAGCAACGTGACTGTGCAGTAAGGCCAGGAGAACGCCATGAAACGCCTGTACCCATTGCTGTTGTACCTGGCCGTCGCCGGCCAGGCCCAGGCCGACGACCTGATGGACAACGCCGACCTTGCGGCCGGCAACGACCTCGGTGACCCGGTGATCATCCGCCTGCTGCCGGCCGGTGCTGGCCAAGTAGCGGTGATCGAGCAGCAAGGGGCGGGCAACCGCGCCGCCCTCGACCAGAACGGCCAGGCCCTGCTGGGCCGCATCGTCCAGGCCGGGGGCGCGCAGGAGGCGTACATCCTGCAAGAAGGGAGTGACCTGATGGCCAGCATCAGCCAACAGGGAAATGGCAACAGCGCGTCGATCCGCCAGAGCGGCACCAGCAACAGCGCCAGCATCGAGCAGATCGGCCACGACAACAGCGCCAGCATCGTGCAAGCCGGCTCGGGCCTGAGCAGTTCCGTGACCCAGGCCGGCAATGGCCAGCATGTGCAGATCACCCAATACCGATAGACCTGGAGGCACCACCATGTTCAAGCTCGCTCCGTTAAGCGCCGCTATCGTCCTGGCCCTCGCCGGCCAGGTCATGGCGGACGACAGCACCTCGACCCAGTCGCAGACCGGTAACCAGAACGTCGCCGAAGTCAAACAGACCGTCGCGCCCTTCGCCGCAGCCACCCAGACCCAGTCCGGCAAGGGCCATAACCACCTGGCGGTGCAGGACACCAGCACCAGCTACATCGACCAGAGCGCCACGGGCTCGTACAACGCCGGCTACGGTGAGCAACTGATCGAGAACGCCAGCCAGATCACCCAGCAGGCCGCCGGCACCTACAACGACGCCTTCGCCAGCCAGTCGTTGGGCGAAAACAATGAGGCGCTGCAAGTGCAGCAAGGCGCAGAGAACCGTTCGACGGTGTGGCAGGACAGCCAACTGGGGAGCCAGGCCACCACCCGCCAAAGCGGCCAGCGCAACGAAGCGTTCGTCGAGCAACTGTTCGGCGGCAGCAACAACAAAAGTTTGGTTAACCAGGACGGCCAGGACAACTACGCCGCGGCCGAGCACCTGACGCACAACGACGGCAACATCCAGATCTACCAGCAAGGCAAGCAGAACTGGGCCTACGGCGACCAGCGCGATGGCACTGGCGGCATCATCGCCATCGACCAGAACGGTACCGGCAACTCGATGGAAGTCTGGCAGGACACGCAAATCGGCAGCCAGGCCAGCGTCAACCAGAACGGCCAGCTCAACGAAGGCTACATCGACCAGAGCCTGGGCAACGACAACACCGCCAGCCTGTACCAACAAGGCAAGTCCAACGCCAGCTGGTCGGATCAGTTCGAAACCACCCACTCGAACACCAGGGTCTCGCAGGCCGGCACCAGCAACCTGCATTTCACCTACCAGAACGGTGACAACCAGAGCCTGACCATCAACACCCAAGGCACGGGCAACAAGGTCATGGCCAGCAACTGGAAAGGCGAGAAACTGGGTGGCCAGTTCGGCAGCGACCAGACCGCCGTGATCAACCAGAAAGGCACCGGCAACGCCGTCAACCTGACCCAGAACGGCAACCTACAGCTGGCCAACCTGGGCCAGAAAGGCACCAACAACTCGATGGAAACCAAGCAGGCCGACAGCAACAACGAGCTGTACTTCGAGCAGAACGGCACCGACAACATCCTGGTCGCCGACCAGCGCGGCACCGACAACTATGCCACCGGCGACACCACCGGTACCGGCAGCACCATCACCCTCGACCAGTCCGGCTACGCCAACCAGAGCTACACCACGCAGCTGTACGGCAGTGGCAACAACGCCAACATCAAGCAGACCGACACCGCCAACGTCGCCTACGTGACCCAGGGCGGCAACAACAACAAGGCCATCGTCGACCAGGCCGGCGCCAACCAGAGCGCCACCATCACCCAGATGGGCAACGGCAACACGGCTACCGCTACTCAGCGTTAAAGGCTCCCCCCTTGAACCGCGGCGTCTTCTCTCCCTGGCGTCCGCGGTTCCTTTTTCATGCCTGGGTCTTCAATAGTCTGTGCGGGCCCAATCGCCGGCAAGCCGGCTCCCACAGGTACTGCGCAGGTATCAAAAGCTGTGGTGGTCTTGTGGGAGCCGGCTTGCCGGCGATAGGCCAGACAGGCCAACAGCGTTAGAATGGCGATTCCCCACAGCAGCGCCACCACCATGATCCAGTCCGACCTCGACCTGTTCGGCCCCCAGCCGCAACGTCTGGCCAGCCACACCGTGCTGCTGCCCGGCTTCGCCCTGGCCGAGGTCGAAGCGCTGCTCGATGCACTGCGCCCGGTGCTGCGCGCCGCACCGTTCCGGCACATGCAGACGCCGGGCGGCCTGAACATGGCAGTGGCGTTGACCAACTGCGGTTCGCTGGGTTGGGTGAGTGACAGCAAAGGCTATCGCTACAGCCCGACCGACCCGCTCAGCGGCAAGCACTGGCCGGCTCTGCCCCAGGTGTTGCTCGCCCTCGCGGGTCGCGCGGCTACGGCGGCGGGCTTCGACGGTTTTGTGCCAGATGCCTGCCTGGTCAACCACTACCTCCCCGGCACCCGCCTGAGCCTGCACCAGGACCGCGACGAGGCGGATTTCGGCCAGCCGATCGTGTCGATCTCTCTGGGTTTGCCGGCGGTATTTCTGTTCGGCGGGCTACAGCGTTCGGACCGAACCCAGCGGATACCGTTGAGCCATGGCGATGTGCTGGTATGGGGTGGCGAGGACCGGTTGCGCTTTCATGGGGTGTTGCCAATCAAGCCGGGGGTGCATCCGCGGATGGGGGAGCGGCGGATCAATTTGACGTTGCGCAAGGCGGGTTAACAAACCGTAGGAGCGGATTTATCCGCGATGCGCCGCGCGGGCGGCGCTCGATATCCGATGCCTGCAGGAGGCAAGGCAGGCGCCTGTCAATATCAATACGGCCTCAAACCTCGGCCGATTCTGTTCGCGGTGTTATCCGAGGCGCATGCCTTGAATTTTGCAGCGTTGCGCAAATCGAGCGCCGCCCGCGCGGCGCATCGCGGCTAAAGCCGCTCCTTGTATCTCGACTTTCGCCTCCCAAGAGGCGAAAGTTCTCGACTGATCATCGAGGGAAGGTCTTGAAGCGGAGCCGCTCCTAGG
>NZ_JBDFPP010000040.1:0-19431 GCF_039672635.1 Pseudomonas sp. P39-UII1 | reverse complement strand
GCATTGGAACCACCTGATCCCATCCCGAACTCAGTAGTGAAACGATGCATCGCCGATGGTAGTGTGGGGTTTCCCCATGTGAGAGTAGGTCATCGTCAAGATTCATTTCGCAAAACCCCTATCTGCGTGAGCAGGTAGGGGTTTTGTCTTTAAGTAGGAACTACAGAGATTCGCTGGTACGTCCGCAGGACGGGCCGGCACACAGAATTTCTTGACGACCATAGAGCATTGGAACCACCTGATCCCATCCCGAACTCAGCAGTGAAACGATGCATCGCCGATGGTAGTGTGGGGTTTCCCCATGTGAGAGTAGGTCATCGTCAAGATTCAAATCCAAAGCCCCTGTCTGCACTGCAGACAGGGGCTTTGTCTTTTCCGGCCTACAGCATTGCGACCTTGCGCGCCTTGCTCTTGCGCCTCGCCTGCAGCTTGCGCCACCACACATACACCCCGGTGACGGACAGCACGGCAATCACGATGCCCAATACCGCAATAAGGATCTGCCCGGTCATACCGATGATCCGCCCGCCATGTATGGGCAGCTGCAACCGATAGAACTGCTCACCCAGCGTGCCTTGCCCGGCGATTTCCTGGCCGAGCAGATGACCATCGGTGCCATGGAAGAACAACCAGGACTTACCGTGGGCATCGGTATCGTGCTGGCCAAAGCCGGCACCGTAGAAGTTGTATTCGAAGCTGTAGTACAGCTCGCCAATGGCAGCGGTCAGCCCTAGCCGCGAGCCCTCTTCCAAGGCCCGCTGATAGGCCTGTTGGTACGTCAGCCTGGTGACCCCCAGCTCTTCCTTCGGCAACGCACCACGCGCCTCGTAGACGCTCGGCTCAACGGGTGAGAACAACGATACTGCCGGCTTGAACACTTGGGCTGGCAGGTTCATCGCAACGCTGCTGATCGCCACCGGAAGCAGGAGCAGCCAAAGCCATAATCCACTGGCCCTGTGGATATCCATGTTGAGCCGGTAGGCATGCCCGCCCTTGATCTTCCAGGCGGTTGCCCACTTGCGCCAGAAAGGCCGCCCCCGGGGCAAGGTCAGCAACACGGCAATGAAACAATCCACAACCCACAAGATGGCCACCACGCCCATCAACAGCAGGCCCCAATTGCCCGGCAGCGTCAGGCTGTAATGCAGCTCGAGGATGAACGGCATGAAGTTCTCTCGCGAGAAGCAACATTCGCCCCAATAGCGTTGGCCGAGCGTTTGACCACTGACAGGGTCCATATAGAACACAGTGTTCTTTTCGGCATATGGCTCGCCGGTCTGCGGATCATTGCGCGGCACCATGGCCAGCAGGGCAGAGTGCCCAGCCTCCTGTGGATACTCCATGTACCAGACCTGCAGGCGCGGATGTTGCGCCTGCAACTTATCCACAAGTACCCCAGGCTGTTGAACAACCCCTTTGGCCGGCGCTTCATAGAAACCCGGGTTCAGCCACTCGTCCAGTTCGTGATGAAACGCAAGTACGCTGCCAGTCAGGCCAGCAAGCGCAAGGAACACCGCAGTCACCAGCCCCAGGTAACGGTGCAGCAGTACAGAGAATTGACGCATCTAGCCAAGCTCCAAAAACACCAGAAACGAAAAAGCCAGCGCCTGAAGTCAGGCGCTGGCTTTGCAACCAGGTCGTACCCGGTCAGAACTGATAACTGACCGTAGCGCTGACATTGCGCTCTTCACCCATGTAGCAGTAGTTCAAGCTGGCACACGATGTGACGTAGGTTTCGTTGGTGAGGTTGTTGGCATTAAGGCGCACATCCACACCCTTGAGCCCCACCTTGCCGAGGTCGTAGCCCACCGAGGCGTCGAACAGGGTGTAGGAAGGCACCTTCATGCTGTTTTCCGCATCCACCCAGCTGTAGCCCACGTAGCGCACGCCGCCACCGAGGCGCAGGCCGTCCAGCGGCCCTTGGTGGAAGTTGTAGTCCGCCCACAACGAGAACATCTGCTTCGGTGCCTGGGTCGGTGAGTTGCCTTTGTTGTCGAGACCCGACACCAGGCTGGGCATCGATTTGGAATATTCGATATCGGTAAAGGTGTAGCCGCCCAGCACCTTGAGGTTGTCCGTTACCTGCACGTGGGCTTCCAGCTCCAGGCCCTGGGAACGCACCTCACCAACAGGGCGGTAGAAGTCTTCGTTCGGCTGCTTGGACGCCAGGTTTTCCTGCTCGATGCGGAATACCGATGCGGTGAACAGGTTGTCGCTGCCTGGCGGCTGGTACTTGATGCCCGCTTCCCACTGGGTGCCCTCGGTCGGCGCCAGCGGGCGGCCATCCTGGTCGGACACGGTGTTGGGGTTGAATGATTCCGAGTAGCTGGCATATGGGGCAATACCGTTCTCGAACAGGTAGAGCACGCCGGCACGGGTGGTGAACTTCGAGCGGTCATCGCTGGCCCGGGTGTCGCTGTCGCGGTTTTCTTCCGAGACTTTTACCCAGTCCTGGCGCAGCCCCAGTGAGAAGCGCCATTGGTCCAGCTCGACCAGGTCCTGCAGGTATACCCCAGTCTGTTGCAAACGGCGCTGATAGCGGTTTTCGCCGAGTACCTGAAGGTTGCCATTGCCGTATTGCGGGTTGCCGGCATCGAGCGGGTTGACGGTGCCATAGCGCCAGGCCACATCGGCCTTGCGCCGTTGATAGTCGGTGCCCAGCAACACTGTGTGCTTGGCCGCGCCGGTGAAGAATTCCGCCTGCAGCATGTTGTCGATGATGTAGGAGTGCAGGCGCTCGTCACCCCCGGTATAGGCGCGGTTGAGGATATTGCTGTCAGCGTCTGCCCAGCCTGCGGAGTAGACCTGGTCCATCGACACGTCGGAATCCTGGTAGCGGAAGTTCTGCCGTGCGGTGAAGACATCGTTGAATCGATGCTCGAACTGGTAGCTGAACGACTGCTGGGTGCGTTCGTAGTTATCGATGCCCGGCTCGCCTTCGAAGAAGTGATCGGACAGCCTCAGGCCGTTGCGCTTGTGCAGCATGCCATCGGCCGGGTTGCCGCCATGGTAGCCACCGTTGGGGTCGTGCTGCAGGTAGGCCTGCAGTGTCAGCGAGGTGTCCTCGGTAAAGTCGATGCTGATCGCGGGCGCAATGGCGTAGCGCTCTTCCTTGTTGTGGTCGAACTGCGTGTCGGAAGCATCCGCCAGCCCGGTCAGTCGATAGGCAATGCGCTTGTCGTCATCCAGCGGACCGCTGAAGTCGAAACCCATGCCACGCTGGCCCTGTGTGCCGACAGTGGCCTGTACCTGATGGTAAGCCTCGAACAGCGGCTTCTTGGTGGTCAGCGCCACCAGGCCGCCCGGAGAGCTGCGGCCGTAAAGCACCGAGGAAGGGCCTTTGAGGATGTCGATACGCTCGATGAAATACGGGTCTACCTGCATGGTGCTGTAGGTGCCGTTATCACCCATGGACTTCAGGCCATCGACGTAGATGTTGTCCACCGAGCCGTCGTTGAAGCCGCGCATCGCCACATAGTCATAGCGATGCGTGGCGCCATAGGGGTTGGTCAGCACGCCGGGGGTGTAGCGCATGGCCTGGGCGACGGTCTGCGAGCCCTGGTCATCGATCTGTTGGCGGGTCACTACCGACACCGATTGCGAGGTTTCCACCAGCGGCATGCTGGTCTTGGTCGCAACCTGGCTGTGGGTGGCGTTGTAACCGTCCATGCTGCCCAAGGCGTTGCCCAGGGTGAAGCTGCGCACATCGGTATCAGGCAGTGACAACGCGGCATCTGCAGGCTGGGCGTGCAGCACATAGCTGCGGCCGTCCGCGCTGGTAGCCTCCAGGCCCGTGCCATTGAGCAACTGGCGCAGCGCCTGGTCTGTCGGGTACTGCCCCTGCAGGCCGTTCGAGCGTTTCTCGCCGGTCAATTGCGGGGTGCTCGACAGGGTGATGCCAGCCTGGCGGGCAAATTGGTTGAGCACTTCGTTCAGCGGGCCAGGTGCGATCGCGTATTGCTGGCTCAGCTGCGCCGGTTCGGCGGCGTTCGCCAGTATTGGCGCGCCGCTCATGCCAAGGGCGGTGCCGAACAGAGCGGCACGTACCGCTTTGCGTAGCCTGGCTGAATTCAAGACAGGTCGAAAATCATTCTCGGTAGCGAGGTACGCTGAAGGTGAAGCGATGGGCATGTCGAAGTCCGTCGAGTCGTTATAGGGCAGATGGAGTTGCTTACTGTCCTAGCCGGATGTGTCGTCAAAACCCGCCAGAAATTTCTTGCTGATGGCGAATCAGGCCACACGCTCGATCCGTATCCACCAGCGTGTACGTTGGCGAAGCTGGACTGGCAGCGTCTGTGGCAGCAACTGCAGCAATTGGTCCGGATTTTCCAGGCGGAATACCCCAGACAGGCGCAAATCGGCGATATCGTCGCTGCAGCCGAGGTATCCATGCCTATAACGGCTCACCTGCGCGAGGAAATCGGCCAGGCGCATGTCACGGGTGACGATCAGCCCATCCGCCCACGCTGCAGCGTCCATGTCGACTTGCGCCAGCCGTTGCGCCCCCACTGCATCTATCCGCCAGTTCTGGCCGTCGGCCATCCATTGCAGTTCGCCGGTACCTGGGTGGTGAATGGCAACTCTGCCCTGGCTGACGCTGACCCGCGTGCAGTCGGGATCCTGGCGGACCACAAACCGCCCTTCGAAGCCCTCCAGCAGGGCATCACGGGTCTGAACCAGCAGCGGCTGCCCTTTGTACGGCGTTTGGCTGCACGTGAGCATCAGCTCGCCGTGCTTGAGGCGAACCATGCGCTGCTGCTCGGTGAACGCCAGGTCTACTGCGGTGCGTGTGTTGAGTTGCAGCAGAGAGCCGTCGGGCAAGTGGACAGTGCGGCGTTCGCCGGTAGCGGTGGCATAGTCCGAGGTCCATGCACTGATGGTATCCAGGTCTTTGGCCAGCCAGCTCGCCGACCCTATCATTGCAGCGCCGCCGAGCAGCTTCAGCGCCTGGCGCCGATGCAGGCTCCGTTGGCTGGTTTCCAAGGTCTGCAGCGCGACGCCCGCTCCGGGAATGGCGCGCAGGTCGAGATCCTGTTGCAGGCTCGTCACGCGTTGCCAGGCCAGCTCATGCTCGTGTTGGGTATTTCGCCACCGCTCGCATTGCTGTGCCAACACTGGGTCGTTGCCGCTTTCGCGCAGGCGGAGCATCCAGTGGATAGCCTGTTTGACGGCTTTGGAGGAGGGCGCCATGTCAGCGTTCGTCTTCGTAGCGCAACAGGTAGCAGTGGTAGAGCGCATCGGCCACGTGCCGCTCAACCGAGCGCAGGGAGATGCCCATCTGTTCGGCGATGGCCTTGTGGCTCAACCCTTCACATTGGGCCAGCAGGAACGCGCGGCGTACCTTGGGCTTGAGCCCGTCGAGCATCCGCGCGATGCGTTCCAGCAGCTCCAGCAGCAGTTCGCGGGTTTCGGCCGAGGGCACCTGCCCCTCGGGCACGTGTGCCAGGGCTTGCAGATAAGCACGGTGCAGCTCTTCACGCCGCCAGTGGTCGATGACCAGGCCGCGGGCGATTGTGCGCAGGAAGGCTCGTGGCGCGTTCAGCTGAAGCTGCTCATGGCGTTGCAGCAACCGCACGAAGGTGTCCTGGGCAAGGTCCGCAGCATCAGCGGCATTGCCAAGCTTGCTGCGCAGCCACGTATTCAGCCAGCTGTGGTGGTCACTGTAGAGCGTGTGCACGGAGTCATTCGAAGGCATGACGAGCAATCGGCATAAATGATAATTAGTCTCATTGTTTGCCGGAGCGGGTGCTGTTTGCAACTTTCATTTGCAGCCGGCCCACTCAGTTGGGCGATTGCTTGTCCAGGTAACTCCTGATCACCCGAGCGCCATTGTTCAGGTGCTGCTCCAGCACCCTCACGGCTTCATCCGCCAGCTTGTCACTGGCGGCGTCCGCCAGCGCGTTGTGATCGTCCTGGGTCAGCTTGCCCAGCCCCATCGACGACAGGTGGAAGCGCAGAAAGCGTTCCTCCTCATTGAGCTCGTTCTCGATCAGGCGCAGCAGCTTCTGGTTTGGCGCCTTGCCATACAGCGCCATGTGAAAGAGCCGGTTGAGGCGGCCGATTTCGGCATGGCGGGTTTCGTTTTCCAGCTGCTGGATATAGCCGCGGGCGCGAGCAATGTCGTCGGCATCGAGCAGCGGAATGGACTGGCGCAGCGCCTCGGACTCGAGCAACACACGCAGCGCGTAGGTATCGACCGCGTCTTCGCCGATCAGGGGTGCGACGACCGCGCCCTTGTGCATCTCCACGTTCACTAGCGATTGCGCCTCGAGCTGGCGCAACGCCTCGCGCACTGGCATGCGGCTGACGCCATACAGGGTGGCGAGTTCTTGCTGGCGCACGGCTGTGCCGGGCGGCAGGCGGCCATCGAGAATGGCGCTGCGCAGGCGCTCTTCGATCACGGCACGGGCCAGGTGTGCCGGCAGTTGCTCGCTGGCCAGCACATTGCTCAGTTTGATTTTCTCGGCCACGCGGAGTCTGCCTCGACGACGAAAGTTGGATCCAATGACACTAGTAACAGGCAAGGGGCCTTGTCAAACCGACGCTCGCAGCGGAGCGAACGAAACAAGACCATGGGATATGGTGTATGAAGTCGCCTGGCAAAGGAAGCGGCATATACCAAGCGCTATCAAGAAAGTTATAGCGGCCTGGCCACCGCCGGCCATGATTGCAGGGTGCCATTGTTTTTTACGCTTGCAAGCCGCACCATCGCTGCTTTCGATTGGTCTGAACAGGTCTTTGCAGTGGCGATACCCTGGCTGCTCAAAACCGCCGTACGACGTGTAGGCCTTGCTGTTCTGCTGGGTTGCTTGCTGCTGGGCGGCTTGCATGCAGACTGGGATTTTTCCCAGATCAGCCGCAAATCACAGGCTCTATACGGCCCGCTGGGGGCGGGCAAGGGCCGCATCGACGCCTGGCAGCAGCTGATGGTTGCACAAAGCCAGGGGTCTGAGCTGCAGCGGCTGCAGGCGGTCAACCTGTTTTTCAACCAGCAATTACGCTATGTCGAAGACATCGACCTGTGGCACGAAGTCGATTACTGGGCGACGCCGATCCAGGCTTTGATCAAAGGCGCCGGCGATTGCGAGGATTACGCCATCGCCAAGTATTTCAGCCTGCGGCGCATGGGCATCCCCAGCGAGAAGCTGCGCATCACCTACGTCAAAGCCCTGCGCCAGAACCGCGCGCACATGGTGCTGACCTATTATTCAAGCCCACAGGCCCAGCCACTGGTGCTCGACAGCCTGATGGACGCCATCAAGCCGGCCAGCCAGCGAACAGACCTGCTACCCGTGTACGCCTTCAACGGCGAAGGCTTATGGTTGACGGGTGCAGCGGGCAACAAGAAAGTCGGCGACACCAAGCGCCTGTCACGCTGGCAGGACGTGCTGAAGAAAATGCAGGCCGAAGGGTTCCCGGCCGAACCGGTTTACTGAAGGAGCACAGATGTCACTGTTCAAACAATTACTGTTGGCCATTTGCCTGTTCCTGGTGGTCGCGTTCAGCGGCAGCTTCATGGTCAGCCTGGAGAGCTCGCGCAGCCAATACGTCAACCAGCTGCGCTCGCATGCCCAGGACGCAGCCACGGCGCTGGCGCTGTCACTCACGCCAAATATCGACGACCCGGCCATGGTCGAGCTGATGATCAGTTCGATTTTCGACAGTGGCTATTACTCCAGCATCAAAGTGGTCGATCTGGCGTCCAATGCCGTGCTGGTGGAGCGACATGCCGAACCCGACCCGGGTGGCGTCCCTGCCTGGTTCACGCATTTGATCGGCCTGGAACCGGCCGGTGGCGATGCCATCGTCAGCCGCGGCTGGCAGCAGGCCGCGCGGGTCGAAGTAATCAGCCATCCGATGTTCGCCATCGCCAAGCTGTGGCAGAGCGCCCTGGGCAGCCTGGGCTGGCTGCTGCTTTGCGGTGCGGCCAGCGCCGTGCTCGGTGCCTTGCTGCTACGCCGCCAGTTGCGCCCGCTGGACTACATGGTTGAACAGTCCCACGCCATCGCCCGCCGCGAGTTCCTGAGCCTGCCAGAGTTGCCGCGCACGCCCGAGCTGCGTCGGGTGGTGCAGGCGATGAACCAGATGGTCGAAAAGCTCAAGGCGCTGTTCACCGAGCAGGCAGAGCGTAGTGAGCGGTTGCGTACCGAATCCTATCAGGACAGCCTGACCGGGCTGTCCAACCGCCGTTACTTCGAAATGCAATTGACCACCCGGGTCAGTAACCTGGAAGAAGCACGCGCTGGCTATTTGCTGTTACTGCGTGTCCAGGACCTTACCGGGCTCAATGCCCGCCTGGGTGGCCAGCGCACCGACCAGTTGCTGCAGGCGGTGGGCGAACAGCTGCGGCGTACTTGCGCAACATTCCCCGAAACCAAAGACCTGATCTCCCGCAGCCGTGGTGGTGAATTCGCTGTGCTGGCGCCTGGCATGGTGCACGAAGAGGCCGTGCAGCTCGCCCAGGCCCTCGAGGCAACCTTGCAGAGCTTGCACGAGACCGGCGCCACCGACGTTGACCCGGTGGCTTGTATCGGCCTGGCCCCCTTCAGCCCTGGAGACGCACCTCAAGCGCTGCTGAAGCTTGCCGATGAGGCCCTGGCGCGTGCGGAAAACCAGCCGACGCCAGGCTGGGTGTGCCTGGAGCAGGGCGCGGCAGCAGTGGCTGGCGATAGCCATCATGACTGGCACACGCGGCTTGACCAGGCCTTCGTCAAAGGCCAGTTCGAACTGTTCTTCCAGCCGGTGGTTGATTGCAAGGCGGTGCACCGCGTGCTGCACCACAAAGTGATTTCGCGGCTGCACGATGATCAGGGCGAGCCGCTGCCGGCTGGGCGTTTCCTGCCGTGGCTGGAGCGTTTTGGCTGGATGCCGCGGCTGGATGTACTGGTGCTGGAAAAGGTGCTGGCGCACTTGCGTCGCCACACTGAAGTGCTGGCGCTCAACCTGTCCGCAGCGACCCTCGCCGACCCCAAGGCGTTGCAACGGGTTTACGAACTGCTCGGCCAGCATGCCGCACTCGGGCCGCGCCTGGTTCTGGAAATCGGTGAAGAACAATTGCCTGCGCAAGCTGTGCTCGAGCAATTGACCCGGCGCCTGCACGGTCTAGGTTTCGGGCTGGCGCTGCAGCGTTTCGGTGGCCGTTTCAGCATGATCGGCAACCTGGCGCACCTGGGCCTGGCGTACCTCAAGATCGACGGCAGTTACATTCGCAACATCGACCACGAGCAGCACAAACGCCTGTTCATCGAGGCGATCCAGCGCGCGGCGCACAGCATCGACCTGCCGTTGGTCGCCGAGCGGGTCGAGACCGAAGGTGAGCGGCTAGTGCTGGCGGAGATGGGCGTAGAAGGCATTCAGGGGCAGCTGGTCGGCGAGCCTGCACCCTGGCGCTGAATAAGCACTGAGGGTGCAGGCCGCACCCTCAGGGCAGAAAACTGCGGTGATCAGCGTTCGCGCAGTGCCTCGGAGCGGGCCTTCATGATCGGCTTGAGCAGGTAACTCATGATGGTCTTCTTGCCAGTCATGATATCCACCGTGGCCACCATGCCCGGGATGATCAGCAAGGGCTTCTCGTCGGTACCCAGATGACTCCTTTCGGTACGCAGCCGGATCAGGTAGTAGGTGGTTTTCTTGTCTTCATCGGTGATGGTGTCGGCACCGATCTGCTCAAGCTTGGCCTTCAGGCCACCGTAGATGGTGTAGTCGTAAGCCGTAAACTTGACCGTTGCTTCCTGGCCCGGGTGAAGGAAGGCGATGTCCTTGGGCAGGATCTTCGCTTCGACCACAAGGCTGTCATCCAGCGGCACGATTTCGACGATATCGCTCCCCGGCTGGATCACTCCGCCGACGGTATTGACCAGCAACTGCTTGACGATGCCGCGCACCGGCGAGGTGACCATGGTGCGGTTGACCCGGTCATCCAAGGCCTTGCCCGTGGCGGTTGCCTTGTTCAACTCGGTGCGGGCTTCGTTGAGTTGGGTCAGTGCATCGCTGCGGAACTTGCCGCGGGTTTCCTCGATCTTGCTCTGCACTTCCTTGATGGCCGCTTCGGCACGGGGGATGGCCAGCGCGGTCGAGTCCATCTGGCCGCGGTTTTCAACTTCGGCGCGGCGCAGGCGCAACACCTCCACCTGTGAAATCGCCCCTTGGGCCACCAGGGGCTCGGACATGGCGATCTCCTGGCGCAGCAGCTGCAGGCTGTTGGCGTACTGTGCCCGCTTGGAGGTGAATTCGCGCAGCTCCTGCTGTTTTTGCACCAGTTGCTGTTCGAGGCCGCTGATCTCGTCCTGCAGTTGCTGGCGCCGGCTCAGATACAGAGACTGCTCGCTGGCGGCTTGGCTTGGCGCGGCCTTGCGCAGTTCTTCGTCGATTTGCAGCGGCTTGTCGTCCACTTCAGCGCTCAGACGCTGTACACGCAGGGCCATGGCCAGGCGGTCGGCTTCAGTTTCACCCACATTGGATGCAAAGCGGGTTTCGTCAAGCCGCAGCAACGGCTCACCCACTTCGACGATCTGACCCTCCTTGGCATAAATCTGCGCGACGATACCCCCTTCCAGGTTCTGGATTTTCTGCACCTTGGAGGAGGGGATCGCCTTGCCTTCGCCGCGGGTCACTTCATCGATGGGGGCCACGCTGGCCCAGATGATCATGACCAGGAAGAACGCGATGATGCCCCAGATGGTCAGGCGCACGATGCGCGGCGCATCTTCGACCAGGGCCTTCTTGACCTCGGGCAGGGGTTGCCCGACGAGCGACTCGGAACCCTTGAAATAGCGGCGCATGTTGTCCTTGAAACGCCCCATATCCAGCTTATGCAACACTGATCTGCCCCTTCTTCAGCGCATCCATGACGGCGGCCTTCGGGCCATCCGCAACGATCTGTCCACGGTCGATCACGATCAACCGGTCCACCAGCGAAAGCAACGACGCCCGGTGAGTCACCAGCAGCACGGTCTTGCCTTCAATCACTGCGCCCAAGCGTTGCTTGAGGCGTTCTTCGCCGGTGTTGTCCATGGCGCTCGTGGGTTCGTCCAGCAGCAGAATTTGCGGGTTGAGCAGCAGCGCCCTGGCCAGGGCAACGTTCTGTCGCTGGCCGCCGGAAAGGTTCTGGCCGCGTTCGCCAACCTGCAGCTCATAGCCGTCGGGGTGCAGGCGGGCGAACTCATGCACGCCGGCCAGTTCGGCAGCTTGCAGGATGAGTTCGTCTTCGATGTAGCGGGCGCCGCTGACCAGGTTGTCGCGCAGGGTCCCTGCCAGCAGCTGAATGTCTTGTGGGACATAACCGATATTGTGGCGCAGCTCGCTGACGTCGATCTGGCGGATATCCACGCCATCCACCAGCAACGAGCCGTTGTCTGCCTCGTACAGGCCGACGATCAGCTTGGCCAGCGAGCTCTTGCCCGAGCCGCTGCGGCCGATGATGCCAACCTTCTCGCCGGGGCGGATATTCAGGTTGATGCCCCTGAGCGCCTGGTTCTGCTGATTGGGGTAGGTGAAGTCGACACCGCGGAATTCGACAGCCCCCTGCAGTACCTGACGACTCAGCGGCCGCTCCTCGAAATTGCGCTCCTGCGGCAGCTCCATCATCTGGTCGGTGGCCACCATGGTCACCTTGGCCTGCTGGTAGCGGGCCAGCAAGCCATTCAGCGAGCCTAGCGGGCCAAGTGCCCGACCGCTGAGCATGTAGCAGGCAACCAGGCCGCCCATGCTGAGGTTGCCATCGATGATCAGGTAAACGCCCACGCAGATCATCGCCACCCCCGCCAGCTGCTGGATCAGCATGGTGATGTTCATCGCCAGGCTCGACAGCACTTTCACGCGCAGCTCGAGGCGGCTGAGGGTGCCGAGTGTCTGCTCCCACATGTACTGGCGTTCGCTTTCGGCGTTGTTGACCTTTACAGCATCGAGGCCGGCCAGCGTTTCGATCAGGCTGGACTGGCGCTCCGATGCCAACGCCATGGTGCGCTCCATGGTGGCCATCAGCGGCTTCTGCAGGGCATAGCCGATGCCCAGAGCCAACGGGAAGGCCAGGATCGGGATCCACACCAGATGCCCGCCGATGATGGCAATGACCAGCAGGATCAACAGGGTAAACGGCAGGTCGATCAGGGTGGTCAGCGTAAGCGAGGCCAGAAAGTCGCGCAGGCCTTGGAATTCGTGGATGTTCTGGGCAAAGCTACCGACCCTGGCAGGGCGGTACTTCATCGACATGCCCACGATACGCTCGAACAGCGTCGCCGAAATGATCAGGTCGGTCTTCTTGCCGGCAAGGTCGAGGCAAAGCCCGCGCAGGCCTTTGAGTATCAGGTCGAACACATAGGCAAAGCCGATGCCCGCAGCCAGCACCCACAGCGTCGAAGTGGCCTGGTTGGGCACCACGCGGTCGTACACGTTCATCACGAACAGTGGCGCGGCCAGGGCAATCAAGTTGATCACCAGGCTGGCCGCGATGGCGTCGATGTACAGCCACTTGCTGCGCATCAGCGTGTCGCGGAACCAGGAGCGGGCGCGCGGGATGAGGTTGCCGTGATTGACGTCGAACTTGTGCTGCGGCTGGGCGAAGAACACTTTGCCGCTGTAGTCGCCCTGCAGCGCCTCGCGGCTGACCAGCACCTCACCACCGTCGCTCTCGCTGAGCAGCAGGCGGGCGGTGTCCTGGTTTTCCCAACCCAGCAGCACGGCGCAGCGGCCCTCATTGAGCAGCAACATGGCCGGCATGGCGATGCTTGGGATCTGCTCCAGCTTGCGCTGCAGCAGGCGCCCTTGCAGCCCGGCCCGCGCTGCGGCACGGGGCAGCAGGTCGGGGCTCAGGCGCTGGGCCGGCAAGGGCAGGCCGGTGGTCAGCATGGCCCGGCTCGCGGGCTTCTGGTGCAGAACACACAGCGTCAGCAGGCTATCCAGCAACGGGTCATCGTGCTGACTGCGTGGATCGTGGGTGAGTTGGACTCGACTGACTTCGGATTCCACGCGGCGCTCTCTTCATCCTTGCGGGTAGATGGTGCGGGTGCGCCTCAGTTCATGCCTGGCAGGTTCACTCGCGGTTTCAAATCATTCTGCACAACGGTGGCCATCGGGGCTACGACACCCTGACTTTTGAGCAGTTGGCCAATGGTCGCCTTGATTCGGTACTGAGTAAACAATTGTATGTTCTTCACCTCTACCAGACGGCGCTGGGCAGTGAAGGTTTCATTTTCACTGTCGAGCAAGTCGAGCAGGGTGCGTTCACCAAGGCTGAACTGCTGCTGATAGGCACTGCGCACCCGGTTGCTGTGATCGACGTACTGCTGGGCGATCGGCACCTGGGCATTGGCATTCTCCTGCGCATTCCATGCCAACCCCAGTTCTTCATTCAACTGGCGCAGGGCATTGTTGCGAATATCCAGCGCCTGGTTGGCCAGGTACGACTTGGATTCCAGGTCCGCCTTGTTGCTACCACCCGCGTACAAGTTGAAGTTCATTCGCAGCATGGCCTGCCACTCGTTGTTATGGCCGACGGTCCCATCGACGTTGTTATCGGCCGTTCGTCCGAGTTCTGCATCGAACCGTGGATAGAAGCTCGACTTCGCTGCGTCGTACTGTTTTTCTGCCGCGGCGATGTCCGACTCGGCAGAGCGCAATACCGGGCTGCTTTCGACCATCTGCGCGCGCGCCTCATCCAGCGTTGCCGGCAGCAGGTCGATGAATGGCGCTGGGGCGCTCAGCTCATCTGGCATCTGGCCTACCACACTGAGGAAGTTGGTGTTGGCGTCGGCGAGGTTGGTCTGTTCGGTGATCAAGTTGTTGCGTGCTTGCGCCAGGCGGGCTTCGGCCTGATCCAGGTCGGCCAGGCGCCCCACGCCACGGCTGGTCCGCAGTTTGATCTGGTCGAGGATCCGTTCGTGATTGCGCAGGTTTTCTTCGGCAAGGCGCACCATCTCGCGGCGTGACAGCACATCCAGATACACCTGGGCCACGTCGAGCGCTGTGCGTTCCGAGGTACCCATCAGCGAATAGGCGCGGGCATTGGCGGTGGCTTGTTGACGCCCGACTTCGCTGGAGGTGGCAAAACCGTCAAAAACCATTTGCCGAAGACGGATTGCTGACTCTCCTCGATTCATCGTTTCCCAGCGGTTGGCGGTACTCGGGCTGTCGGTCCCTTCACGGCCGTAGCCTGCAGTAACGTCCACCCGCGGCAAATAGCCGCCCTTGGCCGCTCGCACTTGGTAGTCGGCAGCCACGCGGGCATTGACCCCGGCTTGAACCTCCGGGTGCACCTCGAGGGCTTTCTGCATGGCTTCGGGCAAGGTTTGTGCTTGTACGAAAGTGGCGGCAAAGGCGAATGGAAGAGCGGTAAACAGTGACGCACGCATTTTTTTACTGATCCCCGAGGGCGCTGGTGTCCTGAATCACGGTCGAAGCGGTTCAGGTTTGGAAATGACAACCTGATTTGACCGATGAGCAGCTTCCGACGGGGCACTGGTATTAGTACTAAAGGAAGGAGTAGCAAACGTTCAAATATCAATGTGACATTACTTTGCCGATTGTTTAGGATGGCGATCATAAGGTCAATAGTTTGGCATAAAGTTAATAGCCGACAGTTATAGACGATATTTTGACGTCAAATATGTCGGAAACATTATCGACACAGTTCCGCCTGCAGTGGCTCATCAACGCCGCTCGGAGCATGGAAGTAGATCAGATCGGGTAACCCGGAGAGTCCAATGAGCAGCGTTGTAGCCATCGTTAAAAGTATTGTTGGCCAAGTCATCGCAGTATCCCCAGAAGGCATCCGGCGCGTACTGATCGAAGGCGATCGCCTGTTGGCCGGTGAAGAAGTCCTCACCGGCCCGGGCGGCGCCGTTACGCTTGAGCTGGCCGATGGGCGTCTGCTCGATTTGGGCCGTGACAGCCAGTGGAGCGCCGATGCGCCAGACAGCAGCACCGACCTGGGCCAGGCCACCGCGCAAGCCGCGCCGTCGGTAGAAGAGCTGCAGCAAGCGATCGCTGCTGGCGTGGACCCGACGACCGAACTGGAAGCGCCGGCAGCAGGGCCGGCAGCGGCAGGCGGTGGCTCGGTTGGTGGGGGGCACAGTTTTGTATTGCTGGAAGAAACTGCAGGCTCTGTGGACCCGACCATCGGCTTCCCGACTGACCCGCTGGGCTTCGCCGCCGGATTGAACAGCGATGAGGTCGGCGGGCTGGATACCGACGGCAACACCACCACAGCCGATACGCCGACAACGGTCGCCACTGGGCTCACCCTCAGCGCCACCCCTTCCATCTCCGAAGCGGGTGGCGTTATCGTCTATACCGCGACGGTCGGCCAAGCACCCACTTCCGCCCTGACCATCACGCTGTCGAATGGCGCCGTCGTCGTCATCCCGGCCGGGCAAACCAGTGGCACTGTCAGCGTCACGATTCCCGCCAACGATACGCCCTACATCGATGGCGGCCAGATCACCACGACCGTTACTGGCACTACCGGGGGCGGCGGCCTGACGGTTACCGTACCGCAAACGCCAGCAGTCACCCAGATCACCGATACAGTCGATACCACTACTGCCACCCTTACCGCCTCGCCAAGCGTGACCGAAGGCGGCGTGATCACCTACACCGTGACCTTGAGCAACCCTGCTCAGACTCCGGTGACTGTGACCCTGTCGAATGGCCAGACTGTTACCGTTGAAGCGGGCAAGACCACCGGCAGCGTGGACTTCCAGACGCCGGCCAATGACGTTTACGCCAATGGTTCGACGGTCAGCACCACCATCACCGGTGCCACCGGCGGCAATTTCGAGCAGCTGACGCCGAATCCGGCGCCTGCCGAGACCATTATTTCGGACTCGGTCGATACGACCACCGCGACCCTCACTGCGTCTCCAAGCGTGACCGAAGGCGGGGTGATCACTTACACCGTGACCCTGAGCAACCCAGCCCAGACTCCGGTGACCGTGACCCTGTCGAATGGCCAGACCGTTACCGTTGAAGCGGGCAAGACCACCGGCAGCGTGGACTTCCAGACGCCGGCCAATGACGTTTACGCCAATGGTTCCACGGTCAGTACCACCATCACCGGTGCCACCGGCGGCAATTTCGAGCAGCTGACGCCGAATCCGGCGCCTGCCGAGACCGTGATTTCGGACTCGGTCGATACGACCACCGCGACCCTCACTGCGTCTCCAAGCGTGACCGAAGGTGGGGTGATCACCTACACCGTGACCCTGAGCAACCCAGCCCAGACTCCGGTGACTGTGACCCTGTCGAATGGCCAGACCGTTACCGTTGAAGCGGGCAAGACCACCGGCAGCGTGGACTTCCAGACGCCGGCCAATGATGTTTACGCCAATGGTTCCACGGTCAGTACTACCATCACCGGTGCCACCGGCGGCAATTTCGAGCAGCTGACGCCGAATCCGGCGCCTGCAGAGACCGTTATTTCGGACTCGGTCGATACGACCACCGCGACCCTCACTGCTTCTCCAAGCGTGACCGAAGGTGGGGTGATCACTTACACCGTGACCCTGAGCAACCCAGCCCGGACTCCGGTGACCGTGACCCTGTCGAATGGCCAGACCGTTACCGTTGAAGCGGGCAAGACCACCGGCAGCGTGGACTTCCAGACGCCGGCCAATGATGTTTACAACAATGGTTCGACGGTCAGCACCACCATCACCGGTGCCACCGGCGGCAATTTCGAGCAGTTGTCGATCAATCCGCTGGACGCTGTGACCGTTATCACGGACAGCATCGACACCTCTACAGTCACCCTGACTGCCAATGCCTCGGTGGTAGAAGGTGGAGTCGTCACCTATACCGCCTCGGTGTCGGCTCCTGTGACCGGTTCGCCACTGGTCGTGACCCTGGCCAACGGCCAGAGCATCACCATCGGCGTCGGTGAATCGTCCGGCTCGGTCAACTTCACCGCACCGAACAACGTCTACAACACCAATGCCCCGCTGACCAACAGCATCAGCAAGGTCGAAGGTGGTAACTACGAGCAGCTCGAAACAGCAGGCACGCCGACCACCACGGTCACCGACAGCCCAGCGACCCAAGCCACCACGGACCTGGTGCTGAGTGCCACCGGCGATGTCGCTGAAGGCGGGCAGATCGTCTACACCGCCACGCTGAGCAACCCAGCGGGTACGGCGATGACCGTGACCCTGAGCAACGGCTCGACCATCAACATCGCCGCCGGTCAAACGACTGGCCAGGTGACGGTCGCAGCCCCAGCCGATGACGTCTACAAAGACGCCGGCCAGGTCAAAGTGAGTGTCACCGGCACCACCGGTGGCGACTTCGAGAATCTGGCCGTTAATCCAGCCGAAGCCGTCACCAACGTCAGCGATACCATCGATACCAGCACGGTCACGTTGACCGCTAATGCCTCGGTCATCGAAGGCGGCGTGGTCACTTACACCGCTTCCGTCAGCGCGCCGGTCACCGGTAGCCCGCTGGTTGTGACCCTGGCCAACGGCCAGAGCATCACCATCGGCGTCGGCGAGTCGTCTGGCTCGGTTGACTTCGTTGCACCGAACAACGTCTACAACACCAACGCTCCGCTGACCAACAGCATCAGCAAGGTTGAAGGCGGTAACTACGAGCAGCTCGACACTGCAGGTAATCCGACTACTACCGTGACCGACGGTCCTGACACCCAGGCCACCACCAACCTGGTGCTGAGTGCCACCGGCGATGTCGCCGAAGGTGGTCAGATCGTCTACACCGCCACGCTGAGCAACCCGGCCGGCACGGCGATGACCGTGACCCTGAGCAACGGCGCGACCATCAACATCGCCGCCGGTCAAACGACTGGCCAGGTAACGGTCGCCGCACCGGCCGATGACGTCTACAAAGACGCCGGCCAGGTCAAAGTAAGTGTCACCGGCACCACCGGTGGCGACTTCGAGAAGCTCGCGGTCAACCCGGCTGAAGCTGTCACCAACGTCAGTGACACCATCGACACGTCGACCGTCACCCTGACCGCCACTCCAAGCGTGGTCGAGGGCGGCACCGTGGTGTACACCGCCTCGGTGTCGGCACCTGTGACTGGTTCGCCGCTGGTTGTGACCTTGGCCAACGGTCAGAGCATTACCATCGGCGTCGGCGAGTCGTCCGGTTCGGTCAACTTCACCGCGCCAAACAACGTCTACAACACCAATGCTCCGCTGACCAACAGCATTACCAAGGTCGAAGGCGGTAATTACGAGCAGCTCGAAACCGCAGGTAACCCGACCACTACCGTCACCGATAGCCCGGACACCCAGGCCACTACGAACCTGGTGCTGAGCGCTACCGGCGATGTCGCCGAAGGTGGTCAGATTGTCTACACCGCCACGCTGAGCAATCCAGCCGGTACGGCAATGACCGTGACCTTGAGCAACGGTGCGACTATCAACATCGCCGCCGGTCAAACGACTGGCCAGGTGACGGTCGCGGCGCCAGCCGATGACGTTTACAAGGATGCTGGTCAAGTCAAAGCCACCATCACCGGTACCACTGGCGGTGACTTCGAGCAGCTGGCGGTTAACCCGGCTGAAGCCGTCACCAACGTCAGCGATACCATCGATACGTCGACCGTCACCCTGACCGCCACTCCAAGCGTGGTAGAGGGCGGTACCGTGGTGTACACCGCTTCGGTGTCGGCACCGGTCACCGGTTCGCCACTGGTCGTGACCTTGGCCAACGGTCAGAGCATTACCATCGGCGTGGGTGAGTCGTCCGGCTCGGTCAACTTCGTTGCGCCAAACAACGTCTACAACACCAATGCTCCGCTGACCAACAGCATTACCAAGGTCGAAGGCGGCAATTACGAGAAGCTCGAAACTGCGGGTAACCCGACCACTGCCGTCACCGACAGCCCGGATACCCAGGCCACCACCAACCTGGTGCTGAGTGCCACCGGCGATGTCGCTGAAGGCGGTCAGATCGTCTACACCGCCACGCTGAGCAACCCAGCCGGCACGGCAATGACCGTGACCTTGAGCAACGGCGCGACCATCAACATCGCGGCCGGTCAAACGACTGGCCAGGTGACGGTCGCAGCGCCAGCCGATGACGTCTACAAAGACGCCGGTCAAGTCAAAGCCACCATCACTGGCACCACCGGCGGTGACTTCGAGAGGCTGGCGGTCAACCCGGCTGAAGCCGTGACCAACGTCAGCGATACCATCGACACGTCGACAGTGACCCTCACTGCTAACGCTTCGGTCGTGGAAGGTGGCGTGATCACCTATACCGCTTCCGTTAGCGCCCCGGTTACCGGCAGCCCGCTGGTGGTCACCCTGGCCAACGGCCAGAGCATCACCATTGGCGTCGGTGAGTCCTCCGGTTCGGTCAACTTCACCGCGCCAAACAACGTCTACAACACCAATGCTCCGCTGACCAACAGCATCAGTGAAGTGTCGGGTGGTAACTACGAGAAGCTTGAAACCGCAGGTAACCCGACCACTA
>NZ_JBDFPP010000004.1:222554-389680 GCF_039672635.1 Pseudomonas sp. P39-UII1 | reverse complement strand
CCTACAAACAGATCGTTTGCGCGGCGATGCGCAAGCTGCTGCACCTGGTTTACGGGGTGGTGAAGTCGGGGATACCGTTTGACCCCAAAATCGCTCTTGCAGGGTGAGGGTCAAGACGGTATCTACAGGGTATGCGGCGCGCTCACGGGCTTTGTTCTCTGCGCGACAGCGCTGCCCGAAGGGCTGGGGAATCTCCCACAGATACCTGCCGTACAGACCCGTCGCTAACGCTGCGCGGTGCTGTGCTCGGCCGGTGGTGTCAGTTGCAGCACGCGGTTGCGGCCGCCTTCGGCCAGCAGGTAGCCGCCCTTGCCATCCGCCACGATCGACTGTGGCGCCTTGAGGAATGTCAGCACCGTGTGCTGCGTGCCATCGGCATCGACGCGCAGCAGGCGGGCGCGGTGCGTATTGTCTTCGCTGATCCACAAGCCGCGCTGGTCGCACATCAAAAAGGTGGGATGGCGCAAGCCTTCGACCACCACCGGGTCCTGGCCATCGTCAGACAGCGCACGCACCTTGCCGGTGCCTTTTTCGGTGTACAGCAGGCGGCCATCGGCGCAACGGGCCAGGCCTTCGGTTTCGGTCAGGCCCGAGCGCAGTACGTCCAACTGGCCGCTGGCCCACTGGTAACGCATCAGCCGGCCATTGCCCCTGCGGTCTTCAATGGCATACAGGTAATCGCCGTCGTTCCACAGCCCCTGCACGCTGTCCCCTTCGAACAGGTGCGTCACCTGGCCATCGCGGGACAGGCTGACCGGGGCCTGGCCGCCTTCCTGGCTGAACACCCAACCGCCTTGCGCCGCCACCATGCCGTCGGGTTTGGACAGGTTGTCGATCAGCACCACGCGCTCGCCCTGGGCGGTGATCTTGAGGATGCTGCCATGCCCATCATCCAGCTCGCGGCTGACCAGCAGGCTGCCATCGGCTTGGGGCAGCAGCGATGCGGCCTTGGCGACGTCAGTGTGCAATACCTCAACGCTCCAGCCATTGCTGGCCTGGACCGGGTAAAAGCTTTGCCAGGCAAAAAAGCCCAAGGTGGCGGTAAGCAGTGCGGCGGTGGCGGCAAGGGCAATGCGCGGGCCGCGCTGGCGCAGGATGGGCATGAAAGGGGGCTCCAAAGGTTCGCGCAGGATCCTAGCAAGAGGATGTGAAAAAATTGTCAATCGCGAAAACCCAGCCTCACACGTAATGCGAAAAAAATAAAAGGATATAAAAAGAACAAAACATTCTAACTAAATGGAATTAAAAAATTGAAAGCCAAACGCCACCTCCTTAGGCTGAGTACACCGTTTCCCACCCTGCTCAAGGATCGCTCCCATGCCCGCCCGTGCCTTCTCACCCCTGCGCCGCCTGCTCGTCGGCGGCTTGCTGGCGACCGTCGCCAGCGCCCTGCTGCCCTGGTCGAATGCCGCCGCCGATGACGGCAAGACCCTGCGCATCGGCTATCAGAAATTCAACAGCATCAACATCCTCAAAGGCAGCGGCGCCCTCGAAAAAGCCCTTGCCCCGCAGGGTGTAAAAGTCAGCTGGCACGAGTTCGCCGCCGGCCCGCAGCTGCTCGAAGCCTTGAGCACCGGCGCCATTGACCTTGGCCACGCCGCCGACGCGCCCTCGGTGTTCGCCCAGGCTGCTGGCAAGCCGGTGGTCTACCTCGCCGCCGAACAACCCTACCCACGCGGCATCGGCCTGGTGGTACGGGAACAGGACCACCTCGGCGGCGTGCAGGACCTCAAAGGCAAGCGCGTGGCCACCGGCCGCGGCTGGAACGCCCAGTACCTGTTGGCGGTGGCGCTGGAACAGGCCGGCCTGAGCTACAAGGACATCACTCCGGCCTACGTCAACAACGCCGCCGACGCGGTGGCCGCCTTGCAGTCGGGCAGCGTCCAGGCCGCCACCCTGTGGGACCCGTTCCTTGCCGCCGCGCAAAGCCAGCCTGGCCTGAAAAGCCTGCGTGATGGCAGCGGCCTGTCCAACAACCGCACCTTCTACCTGTCCACTGCCGCCTTCGCCGACCAGCACCGGGCGCTGCTCAAGACCTTCTTCGCCGAACTGGGCAAGGTCAGCCAATGGGCCAACGCCCAACCCGCCGAAGTCGCCGCGCTGCTGGCGCCGCAACTGGGCATCAACGCCAGCGTGCTGGAAGTCGCCAGCGAGCGACGCAACTACAACGCCGTGGCCATCACCCCACAGATCGTCGCCGAACAGCAGAAGCTGGCCGACACCTTCCAGGGCCTGGGCCTGATCCCGCACAAGCTGCAGGTGGCCGATGCGGTCTACCCGGCTTCCGTGCTGCCTTGAGCGGAGAACGTCAGCGATGCCCCGTCACATTCGTTTCAACGCTTTCAGCATGAACGCCGCCAGCCACCAGTCGCCTGGGTTATGGCGCCACCCGCGCAATACCAGCGTGGCCTTCAATAGCCTCAGCTACTGGACCGACCTGGCGCGCCTGCTGGAACGCGGGCTGTTCGATGCGCTGTTCATCGCCGATGTACTGGGCATCTACGACGTGTACCAGGGCCGCCCCGACGCCGCCCTGCGCGGCGGCGTGCAGGTGCCGGTCAACGACCCGCTGCTGCTGGTGCCGGCGATGGCCGGGGTCACCGAACACCTGGGTTTTGGCGTGACCTTTTCGCTGACCTACGAACACCCCTACCCCTTCGCCCGGCGCATGTCCACGCTCGACCACCTGAGCAATGGCCGCGTCGGCTGGAACATCGTTACCGGCTACCTGGACAGCGCCGCGCGCAACCTGGGCCTGGCCCGCCAGCTTGGCCACGACCAGCGCTACGACCTGGCCGAGGAATACCTGCAGGTGCTGTACAAGCTCTGGGAAAAAAGCTGGGACGACGACGCCGTGGTACTGGACCGGGAAACTGGCCGCTACGTCGAACCGTCGAAAGTGCACGCCATCGGCCATGCCGGCGAGCACTTCCAGGTGCCTGGCATGCACCTGTGCCAGCCCTCGCCGCAACGCACGCCGGTGCTGTTCCAGGCCGGCGCCTCGGCACGCGGCCAGCAGTTTGCCGCCACGCACGCCGAATGCGTATTCATCAGCGGGCCAACGCCCACCGTGCTGCGCCGCTATGCCGACGGCATTCGCCAGGCCAGCGAAGTGGCCGGCCGTGGCCGCGACGAGGTGCTGATTTACGCCCAGGCACTGCTGATCGTCGCTGCGACCACCGAGCAAGCGCAGGCGCGTTTTGCCGAATACCGCCGCTACGTCGACCTGGATGCAGCGTTGGCCCTGCTGTCGGGCTGGACTGGCATCGACTTCGCCGGCCTCGACCCGGACACCCACATCGAGTATGTCGAGAACGATGCCGGCCGCGCCGCCCTGGCGGCCTTCACCGCCGCCGACCCCAACCGCCGCTGGACCGTGCGCGAAGCCGCCGAGTTCATTGGCCTGGGTGGCCGCGGCCCGGTGCTGGTAGGCAGCGCCAGCGAGATTGCCGACCAGCTGGAAACCTGGCTCGACCAGACCGGCATCGACGGTTTCAACCTGACGTATGCCGTGCAGCCAGACGACCTGGCCAACGTGGTCGAGCTGCTGGTGCCCGAGCTGCAGCGCCGCGGCCGCTACCCGCTGGGCTATGCCGACGGCACCTTGCGCCACAAACTGTTTGGCCGGGGCGACCACCTGCCTGAAGCCCACACAGGCCGGCAGGTTCGCATTCAGTAAGCAAATACCGGGTATTACAACATTTAATTTGTGGATGACACGGGCTGGCCCCTATGCTGTCCGTGCATCCCCTGCACGCACCGGCCGGTGTGGTCCAAGGCACGGGGAGAGAACAACAAGTCGAGACCGTTCATGTCGAATCACTCCTACTTCGCCCCCCACGGTGGGCACCCAGCTCAAACCGAGCTGCTGACTGACCGTGCCATGTTCACCGAAGCCTATGCCGTCATCCCCAAAGGCGTGATGCGTGACATCGTCACCAGCCACCTGCCGTTCTGGGACAAGATGCGCATGTGGGTCATCGCCCGCCCGCTGACCGGCTTTGCCGAAACCTTCTCCCAGTACATTGTCGAGCTGGCCCCGGAAGGCGGCAGCGAGCGCCCGGAGCTGGACCCTAACGCAGAAGCCGTGGTGTTCATCGTCGAAGGCGAGCTGGACATCACCGTTGAAGGCAAGCACCACACCCTGGTACCTGGCGGCTATGCCTTCCTGGCCCCAGGCGCCGAATGGAGCCTGCGCAACAACAGCAAGTCCAACGTCACCTTCCACTGGCTGCGCAAGCACTACCAGAAGGTCGAAGGCCTGGACATTCCCGAGTCGTTCGTCACCCACCGCGACAACGCCACCGTCATCGAAATGCCGGGCACCGAAGGCCGCTGGAAAACCACCCGCTTCGTCGACATGGCCGACATGCGCCACGACATGCACGTCAACATCGTCACCTTCCAACCGGGCGGCGTGATCCCGTTCGCCGAAACCCACGTGATGGAACACGGCCTGTACGTGCTGGAAGGCAAAGCGGTCTACCGCCTGAACCAGGACTGGGTCGAAGTCGAGGCTGGCGACTTTATGTGGCTGCGCGCCTTCTGCCCGCAAGCCTGCTATGCCGGCGGCCCAGGCAACTTCAGCTACCTGCTGTACAAAGACGTGAACCGTCACGTGCACCTGACGCTGAACCCACAGCGCTAAGCCCTGACCGCTTCAACACAGCCCGCCGCCTGGCGGGCTTTGTGTTTGCCGCACATACTCAAGGGCCTACTCCCCGCGCGGTGCTCACCATGAACCGCAGCCTTTTGCTTGCCGCCCTGCTGCTCTGCACCTGCGCACAGGCCGCCGACGACTGGAACCTGGCCTACGACCGCGAAGGCATCCGCGTATACCTGCGCGCCGCTGGCGGCTCCCCCTACCAGCAGTTCCGCGGCGTCAGCACCATGAAAGCCAGTGTGCGCACCCTCACCGACCTGCAGGAGAACCTGCGCGTGGCCTGCAAATGGTTGTACGCCTGCGAGCAGATGCGCCTGCTGGACGTCGACGGCGACAGCACGTGGGTCTACCTGACCACCAACCTGCCGTGGCCGACATTGCCACGGGACATCATCCTCAAGGTCACCAGCGAGCGCCTGGACGATGGCACGCTGGTACGGCACTTGAGCGCCGAGCCGGGACGCTTGCCGGAGCAGCCAGGGCTGATCCGCGTTCAGCGCCTGAGTGGCGAGTGGATCATGAAACCGTTGGGCGAGGGCGAGACCGAGGTGACCTACCAGTTGCAGGCCGACCCGGCCGGCGATGTGCCGGGATGGTTGGCCAACCGGTTTGTGGTGGATGCACCGGTGGTGACGTTGAGGACCTTGCGGGCGGTGGCCGAGCGGCAGCGTTAGTTGCCGGGTGCATGCCATAAACTTTCGCAGCCCCACTTGAGCGCTATCGCCAAGCACCGGTTCGCACGCGCTGCATCACCACCCCCACCAGCACCACATTGATCAACGCCAGCGAGCACAGCGTCAGCAACACCCCCATCGAGCCAAAGTGCTCGAACAGGTAGCCCCCCACCAATGGCGTCAACGCCTGCCCGATCAGCGAAGGCCGCGACATGCGCCCCATTAGCAGCACATATTGCGCCGGCGGCATCATCGCCAACGGCAGCAGCCCACGCACGATCGCCCGCAAGCCATTACCGCAGCCGAATACCAGCAGCCCCACCGCGGTGGCCGCCGGTACCAGCGTCACCATCAACAGGCCCACCAGCACCAGGCTTACCCAGGCCAGCGCCGTCCAGATCGGGTGACGCTTGCCAGCCAGGATTTGCAGCACTCTCGATGCCACCTGGCTGGGGCCGAGCATCGCCGCCAGGCCGATCGCCACCGGCAGCGAATGCCCAAGGCCCTGCAGCACGGCCACCAGTTGCACGGCAATCGCCGTCATGATGATCGCGCCAATGGCGAACATGCTGGTCAACAGCAGGTAGAGCGGGCGATCCACCCCGGTTTCGGCGTTTTTCTCCTGGGACTTGCGCGCCTCGACCCGTCCTCCCGGCGGCAACACCCGCCAATACAACGGCGCTACCACTAACAACAGCACGATTGCATAGCACACGCAGGTCATGCGCCAGCCCAGGTGTTCGATGGCCAGTGCCACAGTCGGCCAGGACAGGGTCGAGGCAAAGCCGGCGATCAAGGTAATGCCGGTAATGGCCTTGCCGGCGCCGTCGCCATATAGCCCGCCAAGGGTGGCGAACAGGGCTTCGTACAGCCCCATGGCCATACCCACGCCGATCACCGCCCACGCCAGCAGAAACAGCCCCAGGCTTTGGCTGGCAGCCATGATCAGCAGGCCCACTGCTACCACCGCGCCGCTGGCCGCCATTTGCGGGCGGCCGCCGTAACGGGCGACCAGGCGGCTGGACAGCGGGGCGAACAGGGCTGACACCATCAGGCTCAGCGACAGTGCGCCATACACCCACTGGCTGGGCCAGCCGGTGTCGCGGCTGATCGGGTCGGCCATTACCGCCATGAGGAAGAATGAACCGCCCCAGACCAGGATTTGCAGGATGCCCAGGGCGACGATGCCAAGGGGCCTGGGGAATTGCGGGGTACTGGTCACGGTAAGGCCTTAGGTCATGTGCGGGGTGTCAGGGCCGGCCTCTTCGCGGGGCAAGCCCGCTCCCACAGGTTCCCGATTGCCATCGAGTGCTGCGCGGTACCTGTGGGAGCGGGCTTGCCCCGCGAAAGGGCCGGCACAGGCACCCTACCATGCCCGCCATCGATGAAATATCCCGACATATCATTGCGCGTGATAATAACCTTCGCTGCGTTCGATTCGTGCGTCACGCGCAAGGCACTCACACTCCGCCCACTACTAATACATTGGCGGAGTTCTCCATGGACCACTCACTCAAACCCTTGCGCTTTCCCCTCGCTGCCCTGGCAGTGGTGGTGCTCAGCGCTTGCGGTCGAACCCCAGACGCCGTGCAGGCTCCCGCCGCGCCCAAAGTCACCGTTGCCAAGGTGATCGAACAACCGATCAACGAATGGGACGAATTCACCGGCCGCCTCGAAGCGCCGGAAACGGTTGAAGTACGCCCACGGGTCTCCGGCCAGATCGACCTTGTCGGCTTCACTGAAGGCGCCCAGGTCAAGAAAGGCGACTTGCTGTTCCAGATCGACCCGCGCCCGTTCCAGGCTGAAGTGCGCCGCCTTGAAGCCCAGCTGCAACAAGCCAAGGCCACGGCCATCCGCAGCGCCAACGAAGCCCGCCGCGGTGAGCGTCTGCGTGACAGCAACGCCATCTCCGCCGAGCTTGCCGAATCGCGCAGCAGCGCCGCCGCCGAAGCCCGCGCCGGCGTGGATGCGATCCAGGCCCAGCTCGATCTGGCCCGCCTGAACCTCAGCTTCACCCGCGTCACGGCGCCTATCAGCGGCCGTGTCAGCCGTGCCCAGTACACCGCCGGCAACATCGTCAGCGCCGATGTCACGCCGCTGACCAGCGTGGTCTCCACCGACAAGGTGTATGCCTACTTCGACGCCGACGAGCGCGTGTACCTCAAGTACACCCAGCTGGCGCGTGAAGGCCAGCGCGGTCAGACCACCCCGGTGTACCTGGGCCTGACCAACGAAACCGGCAACCCGCACCTGGGCCAGATGAACTTCGTCGACAACCAGGTCAACCCGCGCACCGGCACCATCCGTGGTCGCGCCGTGTTCGACAACCGCGACGGCCAGTTCACCCCCGGGCTGTATGCGCGCCTGAAACTGGTCGGCAGCGCCCAGTACGACGCCATGTTGATCAACGACGAAGCCGTGGGCACCGACCTTGGCAAGAAGTTCGTGCTGGTCATGGACAAGGACAACAAGGCCACCTACCGCGCCGTCGAGCTGGGGCCGAAGCTTGAAGGCCTGCGCATCGTGCGCAGCGGCCTGGCCAAGGACGACCGCATCGTGGTCAAGGGCCTGCAGCGGGTACGGCCGGGCTCGCCCGTCACCCCGGAAGAAACAGCAATGGCCAGCGAACAGACCCTCGCCGCCCTCGCCCAGCAACGCCAGGCGCTCGAGGCCAGCAACACGGCACAGAAGGTCGCGGGCTCCACCGAGAAAGTCGCCAGCGCCCAAGCGCCACGCGGTTAAGGGATCACTCCGATGAACTTTTCCAAATTCTTCATTACCCGGCCGATCTTCGCCGCGGTGCTATCGCTGGTGCTGCTGATCGCAGGTTCGATCTCGCTGTTCCAGTTGCCGATCAGCGAATACCCGGAAGTGGTACCGCCTACCGTGGTGGTGCGCGCCAACTTCCCCGGCGCCAACCCCAAGGTGATCGGCGAAACCGTCGCTGCGCCCCTGGAGCAGGCGATCACCGGAGTCGAGAACATGCTGTACATGTCCTCGCAGTCTACCGCCGATGGCAAGCTGACCCTGACCATCACCTTCGCCCTGGGCACCGACCTGGACAACGCGCAGGTACAGGTGCAGAACCGCGTCACCCGCACCCAACCCAAGCTGCCGGAAGAAGTGACGCGTATCGGTATCACCGTCGACAAGGCCTCGCCCGACCTGACCATGGTCGTGCACCTGACCTCGCCGGACCAACGCTACGACATGCTCTACCTGTCCAACTACGCCATCCTCAACATCAAGGATGAGCTGGCGCGTTTGGGCGGCGTGGGCGATGTGCAGCTGTTCGGCATGGGCGACTACTCGCTGCGCGTGTGGCTCGACCCGAACAAGACTGCTTCGCGCAACCTGACCGCCAGTGACGTGGTCGCGGCCATCCGCGAGCAGAACCGCCAGGTAGCGGCTGGCCAGTTGGGTGCCCCGCCCGCCCCCGGCTCAACCAGCTTCCAGCTGTCGATCAACACCCAGGGCCGCCTGGTCAACGAGGAAGAATTCGAGAACATCATCATCCGTGCCGGTGCCGATGGCGAAATCACACGCCTCAAGGACATCGCCCGGGTCGAGCTCGGTTCCAGCCAATATGCCCTGCGCTCGCTGCTGAACAACCAGCCGGCCGTCGCCATCCCGATCTTCCAGCGCCCAGGCTCCAACGCCATCGACATCTCCGACGAAGTCCGGGCGAAAATGGCCGAGCTGAAGAAGGATTTCCCGGAAGGCATGGACTACAGCATCGTCTATGACCCGACCGTGTTCGTGCGCGGTTCCATCGAAGCGGTGGTGCATACGCTGTTCGAAGCGCTGGTACTGGTGGTGCTGGTGGTAATCCTGTTCCTGCAGACCTGGCGCGCCTCGATCATCCCACTGCTGGCTGTGCCGGTGTCGCTGATCGGTACCTTTGCCGTGATGCACCTGTTCGGTTTCTCACTTAACGCGCTGTCACTGTTCGGGCTGGTATTGGCGATCGGCATCGTGGTGGACGACGCCATTGTCGTGGTGGAGAACGTCGAGCGGAACATCGGGCTGGGCCTGAAACCCCTGGAAGCCACGCAAAAGGCCATGAGCGAAGTGACCGGGCCGATCATCGCCACGGCGCTGGTGCTGTGCGCCGTGTTCGTACCTGCCGCATTCATTTCCGGCTTGACCGGGCAGTTCTACAAGCAGTTCGCGCTGACCATCGCCATCTCCACCGTGATTTCGGCATTCAACTCGCTGACGCTGTCGCCGGCCTTGGCTGCGGTGCTGCTCAAAGACCACCACGCACCCAAGGACCGTTTCTCGCGGTTCCTCGACAAACTGCTGGGCAGCTGGCTGTTCGCCCCGTTCAACCGCTTCTTCGACCGTGCGAGCCACCGTTACGTGGGTGGCGTGCGCCGGGTCATCCGTTCCAGCGGCATCGCCCTGTTCGTGTATGCAGGCCTGATGGGCCTGACCTACCTGGGCTTCTCGTCCACTCCGACCGGTTTTGTGCCGGCCCAGGACAAACAGTACCTGGTGGCCTTCGCCCAGCTGCCGGACGCCGCCAGCCTCGACCGTACCGAGGCGGTGATCAAGCGCATGAGCGAAATTGCCCTGAAGCAACCGGGCGTTGCCGACTCGGTGGCCTTCCCGGGGCTGTCGATCAACGGCTTCACCAACAGCCCGAACAGCGGCATCGTGTTCACCCCGCTCAAGCCGTTCGATGAGCGCAAGGACCCCAGCCAGTCGGCTGCGGCCATCGCCGCCGCGCTGAATGCCCAGTTCGCCGACATCCAGGACGCCTACATCGCGATCTTCCCCCCGCCGCCGGTTCAGGGCCTGGGCACCATTGGCGGCTTCCGCCTGCAGATCGAGGACCGCGGCAACCTGGGCTACGAAGCGCTGTACAAGGAAACCCAGAACATCATCGCCAAGAGCCATAACGTGCCGGAACTGGCGGGCCTGTTCACCAGCTATCAGGTCAACGTTCCGCAGGTCGATGCTGCCATCGACCGGGAAAAGGCCAAGACCCACGGCGTGGCGATCACCGACATCTTCGACACCCTGCAGGTTTACCTGGGCTCGCTGTACACCAACGACTTCAACCGCTTTGGCCGCACCTACCAGGTCAACGTCCAGGCCGAGCAGCAGTTCCGCCTCGATGCCGAGCAGATCGGCCAGCTGAAGGTGCGCAACAACCTGGGCGAGATGATCCCGCTGGCGACCTTCCTCAAGGTCAGCGACACCTCCGGGCCTGACCGCGTGATGCACTACAACGGGTTCATCACCGCGGAAATCAACGGTGCCGCAGCCCCAGGCTACAGCTCCGGCCAGGCCGAAGCGGCCATCGAGAAGCTGCTGAAAGAGGAACTGCCCAACGGCATGACCTTCGAGTGGACCGACCTGACCTACCAGCAGATCCTCTCCGGCAATACCGCGCTGCTGGTGTTCCCGCTGTGCGTACTGCTGGCGTTCCTGGTGCTGGCGGCCCAGTACGAAAGCTGGAGCCTGCCGCTGGCGGTGATCCTGATCGTGCCGATGACCCTGCTGTCGGCGATTACCGGGGTGATCGTCTCCGGTGGCGACAACAACATCTTTACCCAGATCGGTTTGATCGTACTGGTGGGCCTGGCTTGCAAGAACGCGATCCTGATCGTCGAGTTCGCCAAGGACGAGCAAGCCAAGGGCCTCGACCCGCTGGCCGCGGTCCTGGAAGCCTGCCGCCTGCGTCTGCGGCCGATCCTGATGACCTCGATCGCCTTCATCATGGGGGTGGTGCCGCTGGTGTTCTCCTCCGGTGCCGGCTCGGAAATGCGCCATGCCATGGGTGTCGCGGTGTTCTCGGGGATGATCGGCGTGACCGTGTTCGGGCTGTTCCTGACCCCGGTGTTCTTCTTCCTGATCCGCCGTTTCGTCGAGCGTCGCCAGGCCCGCAAGGCCGAACGCGTTCAATCGCTGGAGAGCCACGCATGAACCTGCTCAAACCCCTGACCCCGAGCTTGCTGGCATTGGCCCTGGCAGCCTGTGCGGTAGGCCCGGATTACCAGGCGCCGGCCACTGAACCTGCACATCTGAACAGCACCGTGCAGGCCAAGGCCTTCGACCGTAGCCGCTTCGAGAGCGTGTGGTGGAAGCAGTTCGACGACCCGGTACTGAACCAGCTGGTACAGGCGTCGCTGGACGGCAACCGTGACCTGCGCGTGGCCTTTGCCCGGCTCAAGTCGGCACGGGCGATCCGCGATGATGCCGCCAACGACCAGTTGCCGGTGGTCACCAGCCGCGCCAGCAGTGAAGTCGGCAAGGGCCAGGTGCCCGGCGAGACCGAGCAGCGGGTCAACAGCGAGCGTTACGACCTGGGCCTGGACATGGCCTGGGAACTCGACCTGTTCGGCCGCATCCAGCGCCAGATCGAAGCCAGCGATGCCCAGGCCGACGCCGCCCAGGCCGACCTGCAACAGCTGCAGGTCAGCCTGATCGCTGAGCTGGTCGATGCCTACGGCCAACTGCGTGGCGCGCAATTGCGCGAGAACATCGCCGTGGCCAACCTCAAGACCCAGCAGGAGTCACGCACCATCACCGTGACCCTGCGCGACGCCGGGGTCGGCAACGAGCTGGATGTGGTGCGTGCCGATGCGCGGCTGGCCGGGGTCGAAGCCACCGTGCCGCAGCTGCAGGCGGTACAGGCACGGGCGCGGCATCGCATCGCCACCCTGCTCGGCCAGCGCCCGGACGCCCTGACCGTGGACCTCTCGCCCAAGGCCTTGCCGGCCATCGCCAAGGCGCTGCCGGTGGGCGACCCGGGTGAGCTGTTACGGCGCCGCCCGGACATCCGCAGTGCCGAACGGCAGCTGGCCGCAGCCACTGCCAACGTTGGCGTGGCCACGGCCGACCTGTTCCCGCGGGTGAGCCTCAGCGGCTTCCTGGGTTTCACCGCCGCGCGCGGCTCGCAGATCGGCTCCTCGGCGGCTAACGCCTGGGCGCTGGGCCCCAGCATTACCTGGGCAGCGTTCGACCTGGGCAGCGTGCGGGCCCGCCTGCGCGGCGCCAAAGCCGACGCAGAAGGCGCCCTGGCCAATTATGAGCAGCAGGTGTTGCTGGCACTGGAAGAATCGGCCAATGCCTTCAGCGACTATGACAAAACCCAGCAGCGGTTGTTGTCGCTGATGCGCCAGAGCGATGCCAGCCGCAAGGCGGCAGAGCTGGCGTCGGTACGCTATCGCGAAGGCACCGTGGACTACCTGGTGCTACTGGACGCCGAACGTGAACGGCTGAGTGCCGAGGACGCGCAGGCGCAGGGCGAAGTCGACCTGTACCGCGGCATCGTCTCGATCTACAAGGCCCTTGGCGGTGGCTGGCAGCCGGAGACAGTCGCCAGCGCGCGCTGACTCGTCCCGTTTCAACGACTCCTTTGGTTGGCTCCTCCCCCAACCGTTTGCCCCGCTGGCCTCGGCCCGCGGGGCTTTTTTATGCGGCTTGCACCCCAAGGCATTCTGCCCCAAGCTCTTGCTTCCCCCGCTTTGGACCGCCCGATGCCCAGACGTCACCATTACCTGATCGCTGTGTTGCTGCTGATTCTGGTATCGGTCGGTATCGCGTATCTGCGCCGTGAGCCCCCCTCGGCGCCCGCGGCACTGCCGCCGCACAGCTACGTCAAGGCACTGCGCCAGGCCCACGACGGCCAGCCGGGTGCTGCGCGGGTGCTCTACCAGCAGTTGCAACGCGACGACCTGGCACCGATCCGCCGCGCCGCCCTGTACGCAGAGCTGCCCAACTACCCATCGCCGCAAGCGCTGAAACTGGCTCAGGTAGACCTGGAAAACGATGAGCCACTGGTGCGTCGCGCCGCGATCGCCAGCATCCGCCGCCTGCTACCCGCTGCCCAGCGCAGCCTGGTGCTGGGGCCACTGCTGGACGATGACGAGCAAAGCGTGCGGTTTGCCGCTGTCGATGCCTTGCTCGGCCTCGACCCGGACGCCATCGGCCTGTATTTCGGCCCGCTGCAAGCTGCATTGGAGCAGTATCAGCAGGCGTTGGAGCAAAAGCCTGACGACGCCGAAGCCCAGGTTCACCTGGCGCGCCTGTACTTGCACGAAAATGAATACACTCAGGCGGCAGCCGCCCTGCAGCGCAGCCTCGCCCTGGCCCCGGAAAGCCCTGATGCCCTGGCGACCCAGGTACGCCTGCTGGAGCGCCAGGGCCATCATGACCAGTCCAGGCAGGTGCTGGCCAAGGCTTTGGCGCTGCGGCCTGATTCGGCTTTCCTGCAGCACGAACTGGGGCTCTGGTTGATCCGTCACGACCAGCGTGAGTACGCCCTGCTCGCCTTGTCACGCGCGGTCGAACTGGAACCGGACAACGCCGATTATCGCTACACGCTGGCGGTAACCCTGCATGATCTGGAGCAGTCCGATGCAGCACAGAAGCAGCTCGAAACCCTGCTCAGCCGGCAACCGGCCAACCGGCGGGCGCGGGTGCTGCTGATCCAGTACTGGAAAGAAACCGGGCAGTTGCAGAACGTTCAGGTATTGCTGGCCGAACTCGAGCGGCAAAACCCGGACGACCCCATCTTGCAGCAAGGGTTGTAGATGCTTTGAACCCTGGATGAAGGGTTGTGGTCCAGAGGGTATCGGACCACCCACGGCATGGCCAAGCATGGCAGTGCCTTCAAGGAGAATCGCATTGGCCAGCTCGCTGTCGCTGGACGAACGTGCCCTTATCCTGGCACCCACGCAACTCGCCATGGACACCTCGACGTTTTTGGCGAGCGCCGGGATCGATTGCCTGTGCTCGCGTGATATCGGCAGCTTGCGAGACGGCCTTGGCGAAGGTGCAGCGCTGGCGATCATTGCTGAGAATACGCTCAACGGCAGCCAGCGCGATTTACTGCAGGGCTTTATCGATGAGCAGCCCCCGTGGTCGGACTTGCCCATCGTGCTGCTCACCCATAGCGCTCAAGCCTCCCCTGCCACGACACCTAACGACCATCCGCTGGGCAACCTGACGCTGTTGACCATTCCTTTCGAGGAAGAACAGCTGCTGGCGCTGATCAAGCTCGCGTTGCGCCACCGTCGTCGCCAGTATCAGGCACGCGACAAATTGCTCGACCTGCAGCAGCGCCTGGATGCCCGCAGCCAGGTGCAACAGGGCGCCGAACTGGCCCTGCACCAGACCCGCAAGATGGAGGCGATTGGCCAACTCGCCGGCGGCGTCGCTCACGATTTCAACAATTTGCTCACGAGTATCGGTGGCAGCTTCGAACTGATCGACCGCCGCCTGAAACAAGGGAGTAGCAAGGGCGTTGAGGGTATCCTGCGCATGGGCCAGGAAGCCGTTTCCCGCGCTGCGCGGCTGACCCATCGCCTGCTCGCGTTTTCTTCAAGGCAATCACTGCACAGCCAGCGCATCGATTTGCATGCCATGTTGCAACAGCAGCGGCTCGAAGCCCCGCTTGAGCAAAACGTTGTACTGGATGTGCGCCTACCTGCCGACCTTTGGCCCGTGCAGGCCGACGATGGGCAATTGCAGGAAGCACTCGACAACCTGTTGCTCAATGCCCGTGAAGCCATGCCCAGTGGCGGGGTGCTGCGCATCGTGGCGAGTAATTGCAAGGTGGCGACGAAGCAGTTCGCCGACGGCGGCCTGGCAAACGGTGACTATGCGTGCCTGAGTATCATCGATGAAGGCCAGGGCATGTCGCAAAGTACCCTGGAACATGCCTTCGAGCCGTTCTTCAGCACCAAGCCGGTCGGCCAGGGTATCGGCCTGGGCCTGTCGATGGTGTACGGCTTCAGCAAACAGTCGCAAGGCCATGTGGAGCTGCACAGCCAGATAGGCCAGGGCACTCGCGTGGACCTGTACCTGCCGCGTCACATCGACCAGGCGCAGGCGCACAAGCCTGCCAAGCCGCTCGCGACGGGTAACGGCTGCGATGTATTGCTGGTTGAGGACGACCCGCATGTTCGCCAATTGTTGTGCCAGGCGCTGCAGGAGCTCGGTTATCCGTGCCGCAGTGCCTGCAATGCCAGCGAAGCTTTGCAGGTGCTGCGCTCATCCCAGTCGATCGACCTGCTGATCAGCGACGTGGGGCTGCCCGGCATGAACGGCCGCCAGCTGGCAGAAATTGCCCGTACCTTGCGCCCGCAACTGCCGGTGCTGTTCATCACCGGTTACGCCGAGACGGCAATGGCGCGGGAGGGGTTTCTTGGCCCAGGCATGCAATTGATCTGCAAACCGTTTGAGCTCAAGCAGTTACAGGCCCAGGTGGCGCAGATGATTGGCGAGGCCAGCCCCGTCAATCGGCCAGCATGAGCAGCGCCTGATTGCCCAGGGTGGCCAGTTCGAACGGCTTGAGCAGCAACGCTGTACCCGGGACTTCCAGCAATTGCGGCTCCAGCGGGTGATCGGTGTAGCCAGTGATTAAAAGAATCTTCTGTTCAGAGTTGATCATGCGCACCGCTCTGGCCACCTGGCGCCCACTGAATCCACCCGGCAAGCCGATGTCGGTGATCACCAGGTCGAAAGGCCCATCGTGCCTGTACCGCTCCAGCGCAGCATTGGCATCCGTCACGTCACACACCACAAAACCACGTTCGCGAAGGTATTCCCGCATCAGCAAACGCAGGTTGTGCTCGTCATCGACCAGCAGCACGCGCTGCCCATTGGCCCGCGAAACTTGCGGCACAGGCGGCATGGGCGGCTCTGCTATCGCCTCATGGCAACGAGGGAACAGCATGCAGGCCTTGGTCCCGTGGTCCGGCACCGATTCCAGCCAGATGTAACCACCGGATTGCCCGACAAACCCATGGACCATGGGCAAGCCGAGCCCGGAGCCACGACCGGTGGGCTTGGTCGTGAAGAACGGCTCGAAGGCCTTGGCCAGGTCATCGGCCGGCATGCCATGCCCATCGTCCATGACCTGCAGGGCAACATAATCTCCCGGCGGCAACCCGAGCTCATCAGGGAACGCCGAGGCCAGGCGTGTGTTGATCGTGCGTATCGTCACATTGCCCTGCCCCAGGCAGGCTTCGTACGCATTGGCGCAAAGATTGACCAGGCTGTTCTCCAGCTGGCCGACATCCAGCAAGACGGCCCACGGCTCTACATCCATTTCCCAGTTCAAGCGGATTTCCGCACCGAGCACCTGGCGCAATAATGGCTCCATGTCCGCAAGCTGGCGGTTCATGTTCAGCGGCTTGGGGGCCAGGGGCTGTTGCCGGGAAAACGCCAACAGCCGATGCGTCAGGCTCATGGCGCGCTGCACCGAATCGCGGGCCAGGTCCACATAACTGTCGATGCGCTCCATGCGCCCTTGGCCCAGGCGTCGCTGCAACAACTCAAGGCTACCGCCAATCCCCGACAGCAGGTTGTTCATCTCATGGGCCATGCCGCCGGCAAGATGGCCGACAGCCTCCAACCGCTGGCTGTTTAGCAACAAGGCTCTGGATTGACGCATCGCCTCTTCGCGATCCTCGCTGATGTCACGCCCCACGGCCGTCAGCACATGACCATCAAAGCTGGCATTCCAACGGAACCAGCGGTAGTGGCCATCCGCATGGCGCATGCGCGTTTCGAGCTGTTCGGCGCCGCGCTGGCGGACGAAATCGATCACAGATACTTGCAATTCGGCCCGGTCTGCCGGGTGGATCAGTTGCAGGATCGGCAAATCCTTCACCTGTTCCTCGCTCCAGCCCAGGATACGGTGCCAGGCCGGATTGGCAGACTGCAGCTTGAGGTCGCGGGTGACAATGATCATCGCGTCGCGCGACAGCTGCCACATGTACTCGCGATCATCCATGTAGCGCTTGATCTGGCGCTCGAAGCTCTGCGCCTGCTCGCGCCATTTATGATGCATATCCACGCTGGCGGTGGTTTCGATCACCTTATGCAGAAACCCCACCACCTCGTGTTGCTCATCACGAATGGGCGTATAACTGAACGCATACCACGCCTTGACACCACTCTTCGCGCACTCGATCCACAGCGGTTGATCTTCCACAAAGCTGGAGCGCCCCTCGAGCGCCTTGAATACCCATGGGCCCACATCACTCCAGGCCGCCTGCCACAACGTATCGAAACTTGTGCCCAAGCCATGCTCAAGACCCTCCAGCAATGCCACATAGGCGTCATTGTGGATGACGATCAAGTCCGGCCCCCAGACAACAGCACTGGGAAACGGCGAAAGCAGCATCATGTCGACAGCAATGCGCAACGACGCCTGCCAATGCTGCAACGGGCCAAGCCCGGTATGCCGCCAGTCGAAATGCGCGATCCTCTCACCCATGCCTGCGGCTGGCTTTGCGCCCGAGGACAGTTGCACGCCATGGGGTGAAGGTTTGTGCGGAGGACCGTTAGCGATCAATGGAGTGATCCGCCTGTGCTCTAGGGGAAAAAGGGTTGCTGCATCATCTGCTGCCGGGTTCGCTGCCGCAATAGCGGCCGTGTGACACCTTCGCTAATGCAGCCGCACGCTGAAGGACAGTAGAGGATGGCAGCCCAACAACGGTAGCACAGCGCCATCAACCAAGTGCATGTCCCTGAGCGGCAGCTATGCTGTTCAGGTTTCCCTGCTCCATGGACTGACTTCCCCGTTCGACTACAGACAGGAGTGTAGTGATGAGCAAGAAGATACTGGTTCTGCTGACCAATACCGCCAAGTACCCGAGCCTGAACCGAGCCACGGGCCTATGGCTGGGCGAGGCGGTGCATTTTGTCGATACCGTACAAAAAGCCGGCTATACCGTGGACTATGTCAGCCCAGGTGGGGGTTACGTGCCAATTGATCCGCATAGCCTGCAGATGGCGCCAGAACTGGATTGGCACTATTACGACGACAAATCATTCATGAACCGGCTGGGCACTTCGTTGAGCCCCGGCCAGGTCAAGGCCGACGAATACTGTGCCATTTATTACACGGGTGGCCATGGGGTCATGTGGGACTTCCCTGATAACCAGCCGCTGCAAGAGTTGGCACGCAAGATCTACGAAAAAAACGGTGTTATCGCCGCCGTGTGCCATGGGGTGGTCGGCCTGCTCAACATCAAGCTCAGCGATAACAGGTTATTGCTCAAGGATCGCCAGGTCACAGGTTTTTCGAATACTGAAGAGAAACTCGCGGAGCTTGAAAGTGTAGTGCCATTCCTGACTGAAACCGAACTGGGTGCGCGAGGTGGCATTTACAGCAAGCATGAT
The DNA here is from genome assembly GCF_039672635.1 of Pseudomonas sp. P39-UII1. Classification (NCBI taxonomy): domain Bacteria; kingdom Pseudomonadati; phylum Pseudomonadota; class Gammaproteobacteria; order Pseudomonadales; family Pseudomonadaceae; genus Pseudomonas; species Pseudomonas sp. P39-UII1. The sequence goes on along the minus strand of NZ_JBDFPP010000004.1, from coordinate 371,194 downwards.
GAGCCCTGGAAACCTTTCGTGATTTCCGACAACCGCGTGCTGACAGGGCAGAACCCGGCGTCGACGCCGTTGCTGGCCGAAAAAGTTGTCGAGGCGCTCGAACAGTTATCGGTCTGACACGCCGACTGCGTAAATCGTCAGGCAAACGCGGCTACGGCTTACAGTAAGGGCATCCCTGAATCCATAGGCTCTGTTTCAACTGTCCAGCTCGGGCAACTTGAATCAGGAGGACTGCAGGCCTATGTCAAAATTCAAGGTTATTGGACGCGGGATGATGGATCTGGTGATGACGTTGGCGATCAGTTCCATACCCATCGCTTCAGGCCTGATGGTGATGCACTACCACCAGGACAGCAAACTCAGGGAAACCGCGCGTGTCTCGGCCAAGGAAGCCATTTACTCAGTTGACTTGTCCATAAACCGATTACATGAAGCGGCGACCGCCGCAATGCCTTATGCCGGCAGCCCTTGCGAGACAGCGAAGGAGTACCTGCTCAAGCAGATACAGGACGTTCAGTATCTGCGTGCGTTGGCGTTGGTTGCCGATGGCCGGACCTATTGCGACACGCTGGTACCGCCCCACGAAAACGACCAGCTTTATGCCGCCCTGGAATCACCGGTAAAACTGATCATCGATTCATCCGCCACACCCAACGCAGTACGTGTCGCGTATCAACTGCGTGAAGGTAATTTTAGCGTGATCGCATCAACCCATGGCACAGAACTACGTAACGAACTGCGTGCATTTCAAACGGGCGTGGTACTGCTGCTGGAATTCGGGGATACGTATATCTGGGCGGATGGTGACAGCCGCGACGCTGTACGCCCCTCTCAATCCGAGTTCTTCACTACGGAGCATTCGACGAAGTTTGGCTACACCGTGAAAGTCGGCTACCCCGAAGGTTATGCCGCCAACGAGCGGCGCCAAGCGTTTACGCAGGTGCTTCCTTCACTTGCGCTGGTCGGCATCATCACCGGCTCGATCTTCTATTGGGGTGTATTCAGACAGCGCAGAAGCCGTGTTCGTACCGCCGCCGACAATGCGTGACGGCGGTACGCGTCAGTCATTCTTCGTTAAGCACACCGCGGCGTACCTGGTCGCGCTCGATTGACTCGAACAGGGCCTTGAAGTTGCCTTCACCAAAGCCGTCGTCACCTTTGCGCTGGATGAACTCGAAGAACACCGGCCCGAGCAGGGTTTCCGAGAAGATCTGCAGCAGCAGACGCTTGTCGCCCTGCTCGGAAGCGCCGTCGAGCAGAATGCCACGCGCCTGGAGCTGGTCGACGGGCTCGCCATGGCCCGGCAGGCGCTCTTCGAGCATTTCGTAATAGGTTTGCGGCGGCGCGGTCATGAAGCGCATGCCGTAGCCTTTGAGCGCATCCCAGGTCTTGAGCAGGTCGTCGGTAAGGAAGGCTACGTGCTGAATGCCCTCGCCGTTGAACTGCATCAGGAACTCTTCGATCTGCCCCGCCCCTTTGGACGACTCCTCGTTGAGCGGAATGCGGATCATGCCGTCCGGTGCGGTCATGGCCTTGGAGGTCAGCCCGGTGTACTCGCCCTTGATGTCGAAGTAGCGAATCTCGCGGAAGTTGAACAGCTTCTCGTAGAAGCCGGCCCAATACGCCATACGCCCGCGATAAACGTTGTGCGTCAGGTGGTCGATGATCTTCAGGCCTGCGCCCACCGGGTTGCGATCGACGCCTTCGATGAAATTGAAATCGATGTCGTAGATCGAGCTGCCTTCTTCGAAACGGTCGATCAGGTACAACGGCGCACCACCGATACCCTTGATCGCTGGCAGGCGCAACTCCATCGGGCCTGTTTCGATTTCGACCGGCTGGGCACCCAGTTCCAGGGCGCGGGCATAGGCTTCATGGGCATTGCGCACGCGGAACGCCATGCCACACACCGACGGGCCATGCTCGGCGGCGAAGTAGGAAGCGATGCTTTTGGGTTCGTTGTTGAGGATCAGGTTGATGCCACCTTGTCGATACAGGTGCACATCCTTGGAACGGTGGGTGGCCACCTTGGTGAAACCGAGAATCTGGAAGACCGGCTCCAGTACGCCTGGCGTCGGCGAAGCCAGTTCGATGAATTCGAAGCCCATCAGGCCCATAGGGTTTTCAAAGATATCAGCCATGTTCGTGTCCTCATCTGCAGCGAAAATTATTGAATGCTCAGGATGTTGAACACAAAAGGCGGGGCGCACGGAATACCACGCACACTGCGGGCGAGGAACCCACCCATGATCAGCTTGAACCCATTGTCTGTCATATGGACCCATTCTCGGTCGAGTTGACCCTTCGACAACGAAGGACCTTATTGTTTTAATCGTAAACGGATTCTACAGTGCGTAAATTCCTTTGTCGCGTATTACTTGGCCACGGGCTCCGACAAGCGGCTATCCTCTGCACATTCTCCTACATGAAGATCAGGCCAGCATGCCCCTCTCGGTTAAACGTTCCGCCCGCTGGAGTTGGCGCGCCCTCCTCCCCTGGGCCATTGGCGTAGTGCCGCTGGTGTTCGGCCTGGTGGTGATGAACTGGCAAATCGAGCGCGAACTGCGCGCCAGCAGCCAGGCCACCACACGCCAGGTGGTGGAGCAGGTGGAGCGCATCCTCGACAACCTCGCCCAGGCTGCCCAGGCCCTGCTGCCATTGGCCGGCAGGCCGTGCGAGGAGGCCCAGCTGGCCTTGCGTGGCGAGGTCACGCGCAATGCATTCGTGCGCTCGACCAACCTGTTCCAGCACGACACCCTGTATTGCACCTCATTGTTCGGTGACTTCGATGAACCGGTTGACGCCAGCGACTACACCGATGGCACGCTGTGGCTGATGGACGGCAACTCGGTCACACCTGGCCACGCGCTGCTGGTTTACCGTACCAGCAGTGGCGACCGCGGTGCCATCAGCACCGCCGATGGCGACCACCTGGTAACCGCACTTCGGTTGATCGCCCCCGATGAAGACCTGCAATTGCGCGTTGGCAATGCCTGGATGGGCAGTGACGGGGTTGTACATCACGGCCAGCCACCGGCTTACCCTGTCGCCGACGTTACCCTGGGTTCGACCCGCTATCCGTTCAGCGTGCACGGCGGTTTTACCGCTGCCAAGCCCGGCGAACTGCTGCGCAGCCACTACCCGGCCCTGCTTAGCCTGCTGCTGTTGCTCGGGGTGGTGGCCGGCGTGGTGTGCCGCTGGCAAATCCGCCGCGCCAACTCCCCGCGCGCCGAATTGCGCCGCGCCTTGGAGGCCGACGAGTTCCTGCCCTATTTCCAGCCCGTGGTGCGCAAGAGCGATTACCGCTGGGCCGGTGCCGAAGTGCTGATGCGCTGGAACCACCCGCATGAGGGCCTGGTACGCCCCGACCTGTTCATCCCCTACGCCGAGCACAGTGGCCAGATCGTCGAGATGACCCGCGCACTGATGTTGCATACGGCACAAAGCCTGGCGCCTTATGCGGCGTTACTGGAGGACGGCTTCCATATCGGCGTCAACATCACCGCCGACCATTGCCGCGACCTGGCGCTCATCAACGATTGCCAGACCTTCCTTCAGCACTTCCCGCCCGGCCGGGTGCGACTTACCCTGGAGCTGACCGAACGCAAGCTGATCGAAGCGACCCCCGCCACCCTGGAGCTGTTCCAGAAGCTGCATGAAATGGGCGTGATGATTGCCCTGGACGACTTCGGCACGGGCCAGTCCAGCCTCAATTACCTGCGTCAGTTCAAAGTCGATTACTTGAAGATCGACCAGAGCTTCGTAGCGATGATCGGCAGTGACGCGCTGTCGCAACACATCCTCGACAGCGTCATCGAACTGTCCGGCAAGCTGGGCCTGGGCATCGTTGCCGAAGGCGTGGAAACCGAAACCCAGCGGGATTACCTTGCCAGGCACGATGTGGACTACCAGCAAGGCTATCTGTTCGCCCGCCCAATGCCGGCGGCCGAGTTTCTCCAGGCATTGGCCACCCGTCCAGGCGTTGCGCGGTTGCCGCAGGACGCGCCCCCTGAGATCATGCGCGGCTGATCCAGCCGCTTACCCCCCTATTCGAGGCATTCGTGTCAAAAGGCATTCTCTGTTCGGTCACGGCATCCTGCCTGTTCGCCGTGATGTACTTCTATACCTCCCTGCTCGCACCGCTCGATGGCGAAGAAATCTTCGGCTGGCGCACATTGTTGACCCTGCCTTGCCTGACGCTGTTCATGCTGGTGAGCAAAGACTGGGCGCGGGTCGGCGACCTGCTCGCACGCGTGCGCCGGACGCCCGTATTGTTGCTGGGCATGGTCGGCACCTCGTGGTTGATGGGTGTGCAGCTGTGGCTATTTCTTTGGGCCCCGCTGCATGGGCGCAGCCTGGAGGTGTCGATGGGCTACTTTCTGCTGCCGCTGGCGATGGTACTGACCGGCCGGCTGGTCTATGGCGAGCGCCTGTCACGCCTGCAAAAAGTAGCGGTGGGCTGCGCGGCGCTGGGGGTTGGCCACGAGCTGTACCAAAACGGCAGTTTTGCCTGGGAGACCATGCTGGTGATGATCGGTTACCCGATCTACTTCGTTCTGCGTCGGCGCTGCCGCACCGACCACTTGGGTGGCCTGTGGTGCGACATGTGCCTGTTGCTGCCCTGGGCGTTGTACTTCGTGATCCAGGGGCCGCTGTCGACAGCAGACTTGCTGAGCCACCCAGGCCTGTACGGCCTGATCCCGCTGCTAGGGGCGATCAGTGCATCGGCCCTGATCGCCTACGTGCTGGCCAGCCGCCTGTTGCCGTTCAGCCTGTTCGGCCTGCTCAGCTACGTCGAGCCGGTGCTGCTGGTGGGCGTGGCGCTGCTGCTGGGCGAGAGCATCGGCCCGGATCAGTGGCTGACTTACCTGCCGATCTGGGCCGCAGTCCTGGTGCTGGTGCTAGAGGGCTTCAAGCATTTGATGCGCCAGCGTCGGCGTTCGGTTTGAGGCGCACCTGGCGCACCCGCCGCTCCTCCACCGCCACCACGGTCATGCTCCAGCCGTTCCAGGCCAGGTGGTCGCCGACCACCGGCAGGCGGTCCAGAAGGCTCATTACCAAGCCCGCGAGGGTCTGGTAATCCTCGGTGGCGCGGGCGCTGAAACCGGTCCGCGCCTGCACCTGGCTGAGGTTCAATGCACCGCTGACGACAAAGCCGTCGGCCTCCTCGACGATGCCGGGGCCTTCCACCTCACTGGCATCCGGCAGCTCACCCGCGATCGATTCGAGGATGTCGGTCATGGTCAGCAGGCCGGTGAAGTCACCGAATTCGTTGACCACGAAGGCGATGTGCGTCGACTGGCTGCGCATCTGCTCCAATGCATTGAGGATGCTGAAGCTTTCCAGCAGGTTCAACGGTGCCCGGGCCATGCGCTCAAGGTCTGGCTGATTGCCTGACAAAAACTCCTTGAGCAGCTCCTTCTTGTGCACGAAGCCCAGCGGCTCATCGATACGCCCCTCGCGAATCAGCGGCAGGCGCGAGTAAGGCGAGTGGGCCAAGGCCTCGGTAATGGCAGCTGCAGGCTGCGCCAGGTCGAGGACATCAACCTCGGCGCGGGCAGTCATCACCGTGCGGATCGGCCGCTCGGCCAGGTTGAGCACACCACTGATCATCACCCGCTCGCGGCGGTCGAACAGCACGTGCTCTTCACCGCCCTCGACCAGGTCGGCGATCTCTTCACCCACTTCGTCCGCCTCCACCCTGCGCCCGCCCAACAGGCGCAGCACGGCATGCGCGGTGCGCTCACGCAAGGGCCGGTGCTGCTGCAGGCTACGCTTGCGGCGGGCACGGGCCAGCTGGTTGAACAGCTCGATAAGGATCGAGAAGCCGATGGCCGCGTACAGGTAACCTTTGGGGATATGGAAGCCCAGGCCTTCGGCAGTCAGGCTGAAACCAATCATCATCAGGAAGCCCAGACACAGCATGATCACCGTCGGGTGGGCGTTGACGAAGCGGGTCAGCGGCTTGCTGGCGACAATCATGATGCCGATCGAGAAGACCACCGCGATCATCATGATCGACAACTCTTCGACCATGCCCACGGCGGTAATTACCGCATCCAGCGAGAACACCGCGTCAAGCACGACGATCTGCGCCACGATCGGCCAGAAGGCGGCATGGCGCAGCGTACCACTGGCTTGCGTGACATGGCCTTCGAGACGTTCGTGCAGCTCCATGGTGGCCTTGAACAGCAGGAACACACCACCGAACAGCATGATCAGGTCACGGCCCGAGAAGCTCTTGCCAAACACATCGATCAGCGGCGCGGTCAGGGTGACCATCCACGAGATGCTGGCCAGCAGGCCCAACCGCATGATCAGTGCCAGGCTCAAGCCGATGACCCGCGCGCGGTCACGCTGATGCGGCGGCAGCTTGTCGGCCAGAATGGCGATGAACACCAGGTTGTCGATACCCAGCACCAGCTCGAGGACGATAAGCGTCAACAGGCCTAGCCAGGCCGTGGGGTCAGCTAGCCATTCCATTAGCGGGTACTCTCGGGGACGGCGTCACGAGGACGCAGGGAGGATGGCCGTGAAAGCCAGAAACTGGGGGGCTCCGCGAAGGCGCTCATAGGGACCTTGATAGAAAATTGGGAAAATGATCCTACTAGAACAGCAGATTTTTCTGATAGCGCATAACTATTACAAAACCTGTAGGAGCAATCGGATTGCAGGTGTGGACGACGCCAGGTTCATCAATACGGTGTGCGCGCCAACGTCACCATGGTCAAGGAGAGCACTGGCGATATCCAGCGCATGCACAAGCTGCAACTGCTTGGCGAAGGCCAGGTGCCGTTCTACAACGGTTGCAACCCCTTGGCACTGGGTTTTCGGTCGTGCTGCCCAGGCCTTGGGCAAGGATTTCGGTGGAGCCAAGTTCGAGCACCCCCTCTTCTGCATGTGCTTCGACCGAGCTGAACAAGCTGGCACACAGGCTCAGGGTCAGGATGGTGGAACGGTTGATGGGCGCGAACATCGCTGCCTTACTCCTTGTACGTTTGATGAAAATCCATGGCTGCCTATGAGCGGCATTCACATGGCAACGAATCTCGTATGAGAAGCGCGTCGGTTCAACACCAAGACGTAGAGAGGGGCAGCGTTCAGCCGCCCTTCTGTCTGCAGCAACCCGTCAATTCAAGGCATCACCGGCGGCACGTATTGCAATGTCGTGCCCAACGCCCACAACAGCACCAGTACCAGTGGCACATGCACCAGCAGCTGGACAAACGAGAAACCGATCAGGTCCCGCGCCTTGAGCCCCAGCACACCGAGCAACGGCAGCATGTAGAACGGGTTGATCAGGTTGGGCAACGCTTCGGCGGCGTTGTAGATCTGCACCGCCCAGCCCAGGTGATATTGCAGGTCGTTGGCCACCAGCATCACGTACGGTGCTTCGATGATCCACTTGCCACCGCCCGAGGGGATGAAGAAGCCCAACACTGCCGAGTACACGCCCATCAGCAACGCATAGGTGTCGTGAGTGGCGATCTGGGTGAAGAACAGCGAGATGTGATGGGCCAGCGTCTGTTCGTCGATACCTTTGACCTGGGTGAGGATGGCGGCAATCGAGCCGTACAACGGGAACTGGATCAGCACACCGGTGGTGGTCGGCACCGCACGCGCCACGGCGTCGAGGAAGCTGCGCGGGCGCCAGTGCAGCAAGGCACCGAGCATGATGAACAGCAGGTTGTAGGTGTTCAGCCCGGAGATCGCGGTAATGGCCGGTTTGGTGGCGAACTCCTGGTACAGCCAGCCGCCGGCCAGGGCCACCATCAGCAGGATCAGGATCGGGCTGTATTCCAGCCATTCGCCCGGGCGCGTGCGCTGGGGCGCCGGCGGTGCAGTGAAGCTGGGGTCGACGCCGCAGTCTTCGGCGCTGCGCGCGCTGTTGGGGCCGGGTGCGGTGGCGTACGCGATCACCAGCGAAACGATCACCAGCGCCGCCAACAGGACCCCGGACTGCCAGAGGAAGATGGTTTCGGTGAACGGGATCACCCCGGTGATCGACAGGATCGACGGCGGCAGGCTGGCAGGGTTGGCCTGCAACTGCGCCGCCGAGGACGACAGCCCCAGCGCCCACACCGCGCCCAGGCCCAGGTAGGCGGCAGCGCCGGCGGCGCGGTAGTCCATCTTGAGGTCGCTGCGACGCGCCAGCGCACGCACCAGCAAGCCACCGAACACCAGCGACAGGCCCCAGTTGAGCAGCGATGCCAGCATCGAGATCAGCGCTACCCAGCACACCGCTGAGCGGCCATTTTTCGGCACCTGCGCCAGGCGGTCGATCAGCCGGGCGGCAGGTGGCGAGCTGGCCACTACATAGCCGCCGATGACCACGAAGGCCATTTGCATGGTGAACGGGATCAGGCTCCAGAAACCATCGCCAAAAGCCTTGGCAGTGTCGGTGGGTTTGGCCCCCATGGCCAGGGCGCCGAGGCTGACCAGCATGACGGCCAGGGCGGCAAACACCCAGGAGTCGGGGAACCAGCGCTCGGCCCAGTTGGAACAGCGCAGGGCAAAACGGGCGGAGCGGCTGTCTTGGATATCAGCGGCCACGGTGACTTCCTTTTATTGGTTTTATCGGATTGATCTGCAAAAACGCAAAAACCCTGCAGGAGCAGCCTTGCCGGGCCGCTCCTGCAGGGGGGGACGGTGTGAGGGTTTAGAAGGTCATTTCCTTCACATCATCCGGCACGATCAGCTTACCGGCGGTTTTCGCGATGATCTCTTCAATGCTCACCCCCGGCGCGGTTTCGCGCAGGATAAAGGCGCCGTCTTCGATCTCCAGGTAGGCCAGGTCGGTCAGCACCTTGCGAATGCACCCGGCGCCGGTCAGCGGCAGGCTGCAACGCGGCAGCAGCTTGGACTCGCCGTCCTTGGAGGCGTGGGTCATGGTGACGATGATGTTCTCGGCACCGGCCACCAGGTCCATGGCGCCGCCCATGCCCTTCACCAGCTTGCCAGGGATCATCCACGAGGCGATGTTGCCCTCCACGTCCACCTCGAAAGCACCGAGCACGGTAAGGTCGACGTGGCCGCCACGGATCATGGCAAAAGACTGGGCCGAATCGAAGATCGAAGCACCGCGGCGGGCGGTGACGGTCTGCTTGCCGGCGTTGATCATGTCGGGGTCGAGGGTGCTTTCGGTGGGGAACTCGCCCATGCCGAGCAGGCCGTTTTCCGACTGCAGCATGACGTCCATGTCGGCCGGTACATAGTTGGCCACCAGGGTCGGGATACCAATGCCGAGGTTGACGTAGAAGCCGTCCTTCAGTTCACGGGCGACGCGTTGCGCCATCTGTTCGCGGGTCAATGCCATGGTCAGGATCTCTTTGTTGTTCTGAAGGGCGGCGCTCAGGCCTTGACGGTGCGCTTTTCGATGCGCTTTTCGAACGTGCCGACAATCACTCGGTCGACGAAGATGCCCGGGGTGTGGATTTCGCTGGGCAGCAGCACGCCAGGCTCGACGATCTCTTCCACTTCGACCACGGTGATCTTGCCGGCGGTGGCGGCCAGCGGGTTGAAGTTTTGCGCCGTATTGCGGTACACGACGTTGCCGTAGTGGTCAGCCTTCCAGCCCTTGACGATGGCGAAGTCGCCGGTGATGGCTTCTTCGAGGATGTACTTGCGGCCCTTGAACTCGCGCACTTCCTTGCCCTCTGCGACCGGGGTGCCGTAGCCGGTGGCGGTATAGAAGGCCGGGATGCCGGCGCCGCCGGCGCGCATTTTTTCGGCGAGGGTGCCCTGCGGGGTCAGTTCCACGTCGAGTTCGCCGCTGAGCAGCTGGCGTTCGAATTCGGCGTTCTCGCCCACGTAGGAGGCGATCATCTTGCGGATCTGCCGGTCTTCCAGCAGCACGCCCAGGCCGAAGCCGTCGACGCCGCAGTTGTTGGAGACAACGGTCAGGCCCTTGACGCCGCGGCGCTTGATTTCGGCGATGAGGTTTTCCGGAATGCCGCACAGGCCAAAGCCGCCGGCCAGTACTGTCATGTTGTCGGTCAGGCCTTCGAGGGCCTGTTCATAGGTTGCTACGCGCTTGTCCAGTCCGGCCATGCTGATCCGCCTTTTGTAGTTGTTGACCGACGAGGCTGTCGGTGAGCGTGTGCAACCATCTTCACCGCTGGCGACTGATTTGTTAATTTTGTTTTCATCATTGATTGATAACTTTTTCAAAACAACCGTGAGCCCGCCATGAACGTCAAGCAACTGCGCGCCTTTGTCGCCGTGGCCAAGTACCAGAGTTTTGCCCAGGCCGGTGAACACCTGCATGTGTCCCAGCCGGCCCTGAGCCTGACCATCAAGGCGCTGGAGGACAACCTGGGCGGCGCCCTGCTCACCCGCACCACCCGCAGCGTCAGCCTGACGGCCGAGGGCGAAGTGCTGCTGCCCCTGGCCCGGCGGCTGCTGGCCGACTGGGATGACACCGAGGAAATGCTGCGCCAGCGCTTTACCCTGCAACTGGGGCGGGTATCGGTGGCGGCGATTCCGGCCTTTGCCGGCAACCTGCTGCCCCATTCGCTCAAGGTATTCCGCCAGCGTTACCCCAAGGTCAACGTCACGGTGCACGACGTGATCAACGAACAGGTGCTGGAACTGGTGCGCCATCGCCGCGTCGAACTGGGCATTGGCTTCGAGCCGGACAACACCGACGGTTTGCGCTTCCACCCGCTGTACATGGACCGCTTCGTTGCCGTGGTGCCAGCCGACTCGCCGCTCGCGTTACAGGCCGAAGTCAGCTGGACACAATTGCTGGCCGAGGATTTCATCGCCCTGCAACGCCCCTCGGCGGTGCGCCTGTTGCTGGAGCAGAACGTCGCGGCGCTGCACGGCAAGCTGGCGGTGGCGTTCGAGAGCCACCAGCTGTCGACCATCGGCCGCATGGTCGCCAGTGGCCTGGGGGTCAGCGCGGTGCCAGCGCTGTGCATCAACCAGATGCAAGAGCTTGGCGCGCGCTGCCTCAGGCTGGTAGAGCCAGCGGTCGAACGGCGCATCGGCGTGATCGCCCTGGGCGACCATAAACTCTCCACGGCAGCCCAGGCGCTGCTTGAGGTACTGCTTTGCACCACTCAGACTCCGGAGGTGACATGCGATACGTGAAACTGGCAGGTAACGAGGTACCGGCCATTGGCCAGGGCACCTGGTACATGGGCGAAGACCCCGCCCGCAGGGCGGCCGAGGTTGCCGCCCTGCAGCAGGGCATCGACCTGGGCATGAGCTTGATCGACACCGCCGAGATGTATGCCGAAGGTGGCGCCGAAACAGTGGTCGGCCAGGCCATCGCCGGGCGGCGCGAGCAGGTATTTCTGGTTAGCAAGGTGTACCCGCACAACGCCAGCCAGCGCGGCGTGCCGGCTGCCTGTGAGCGCAGCCTGAAACGCCTGGGCACCGACGTCATCGACCTGTACCTGCTGCACTGGCGTGGCCAGTACCCGCTGGAGGAAACCGTCGAAGCGTTCGAGCGCTTGCGCGAGCAGGGCAAGATCCGCCGCTGGGGCGTTTCCAACTTCGATGTCGACGACCTGCGTGAACTGCACAACCCGGATTGCGCCACCAACCAGGTGCTGTACAACCCGGCGCAACGGGGGATCGAGTTCGACCTGTTGCCGTGGAGCCGGCAGCGCGGCTTGCCGACCATGGCTTACTGCCCGTTGGCCCAGGCAGGGCAACTGTTGCAGCACCCGGTAATCGCCGAGATTGCCGAGCGGCATGGAGCAACGCCGGCGCAGGTGAGCCTGGCCTGGGTCACGCGCGATGACGGGGTGATCGCCATTCCCAAGGCCGTGGCCCCTGAGCATGTGCAGTTGAATGCGGCGGCGGGGGCATTGACCTTGACCAGCGAGGACCTGCGAGCGATCGATCGGGCGTTTCCGGCGCCAAAGCGCAAGCAGCATCTGGCGATGGTCTGAGAGATTCCGCAGACCTCTTCGCGGGTGAACCCGCTCCTGCAGGAGCGGGCTTGCCCGCGAGGCGGCCCGTAAGCTCAGTGAAAATCCCGGCTACGAACATCCAGCCCTTGCAACAACGGGCTGACATCTTCCAGCCGCCGCGCAATCAGGTGCCGCACCCCGTTCTCCTGCTCCAGCCGCCCGCTCACCTTGAGCAGTTGCGACCCCACCAACGCCCGCCGCTGCCGCTCGGCCAGTTCGCGCCAGACCACCACATTGACCATGCCGAACTCATCTTCGAGGGTGACGAAGGTCACGCCGCTGGCAGTCTGTGGCCGTTGCCGCCCCACCACCAGGCCGGCCACGGCGACCGCATCGCCATGCTCAACACCCGCCAGCTCGCGAGAACTCCTACAGCCCAGCGCCCGCAAACGTGGGCGCAACAACGCTAGCGGATGGGGCCCGAGCGTCGTGCCCAGGGTGTCGTAATCGGCGACCAGGTCCTCGCCGACGGTTGGCGCAGGCAGCGCCACTGCAACCTCAGCCGCTGGCTCCACGTCTGCAAACAACGGTAGCTGCGGCTGCACCGCAGCCACCTGCCAGCGTGCCTGATGGCGGTCGCTGGCCAGCGCGCGCAGTGCCCCGGCATCGGCCAGCCGGGCACGGGCCCTGCTGTCGAGCGCTGCACGCAAGCACAGGTCTTCAACATCGCGCCACGGCTTGGCCGCCCTCGCCTCTTCAAGCCGCCGGGCATCGGCTTCGGCGAACCCGCGAATCTGGCGCAACCCCAGGCGGATGGCCAAATCTGCCTCGGCAACCGGTTCCAGGGTGCAATCCCATTGGCTATGGAATACATCAACCGGCCGCACTTCTATCCCTTGGCGTCGGGCCTCCTGCAGCAGCTGATCAGGGCTGTAAAAACCCATCGGCCAGCTGTTGACCAGGGCACAGGTGAATATCGCCGGCTCATGGCATTTGAGCCAGCTGCTGGCGTAACACAGCAACGCGAAACTGGCCGCGTGCGACTCGGGGAAACCGTAGCTGCCAAAGCCCTTGATCTGCTCGAAGATGCGCTCGGCAAAGGCCAAATCGTAACCGTTGCGCAACATGCCCTGGACCAGCCGTTCACGGTGCGGCTCCAGGCCGCCGTGGCGCTTCCATGCAGCCATGCTGCGGCGCAACTGGTCGGCCTCGCCTGGGCTGTAGTCGGCAGCGACCATGGCCAGTTCCATGACCTGCTCCTGGAACAACGGTACGCCCAACGTACGTTCGAACACTTCCTTGAGCTTGGGCGACGGGTAGGTGACCGGCTCCTGCTTCAGCCGCCTGCGCAGGTAGGGGTGCACCATGTCACCCTGGATAGGCCCCGGGCGCACGATCGCCACCTCGATCACCAGGTCGTAGAACGTCACCGGCTTGAGCCGGGGCAGCATGGCCATTTGCGCCCGAGATTCGATCTGGAACACACCCATGGTCTCGGCGCGGCTGATCATCGCGTACGTGGCCGGGTCTTCGCTGGGGATGGTCGCCAGGGTCAGGTGCCGGCCCCGGTGGTGCTGCAACAGGTCAAAGCAACGGCGCAAGGCGCTGAGCATGCCAAGGGCGAGCACATCGACCTTGAGCAGGCCGACCATGTCCAGGTCGTCCTTGTCCCACTGGATGACCGTGCGTTCGGCCATGGCGGCGTTTTCCACCGGCACCAGGTGGTCCAGCGGCTGTTCGGAAATGACGAAACCACCCGGGTGCTGGGACAGATGACGCGGAAAGCCGATCAGCGCGCCGGCCAGCACCAGGATGCGCTGCAATGAAGGGCTGCCAGGCTCGAAACCCGCCTCGGCCAGGCGCTGCTCGTCGGGAATGCGATCGCTCCAGCGGCCACAGCATTTTGCCAGGGCGTCCACCTGATCGGCAGGCAAGCCAAGCACTCGAGCCACATCGCGTACCGCCCCGGCAGCATGATAGGTGTTGACCACCGCGGTGAGCGCAGCGCGATGCCGGCCGTAGCGGCGGAACACGTACTGGATCACTTCTTCGCGGCGCTCATGTTCGAAGTCCACGTCGATATCCGGAGGCTCGTTGCGCTCGCGGGAAAGGAAACGCTCGAACAGCAGCCGATGGGCCATCGGGTCCAGTTCGGTGATACCGAGCACGAAGCACACCACCGAGTTGGCCGCTGAGCCGCGGCCCTGGCAGAGGATGTGCTGGCTGCGGGCAAAGGCGACGATATCGTGCACGGTCAGGAAGTAGCTTTCGTAGCCAAGTTCTTCGATCAGCGCGAGCTCTTTTTCCAGGACTTCCCTGACCTTGTCGCTCGGCCCTGAGGGCCAGCGCAGCGGCAGGCCACGCTCACACAGTTGGCGAAGCCAGCTGGCAGGCGTTTGCCCCTCGGGCACCAGCTCACGTGGGTATTGATACTTGAGTTCACTCAAATCGAACTGGCAACGGTCGGCAATGCTGAGGGTTTCGGCCAGCAGGTCGGCCGGGTACAGCTCGGCGAGTTGACCCCGGGTGCGCAGGTGGCGCTCACCATTGGCGAACAGGAACCGCCCGGCCTCGGCGACGCTGCAATGCTGGCGGATGGCGGTCATGCAATCTTGCAGCGCGCGCCGACCGCGAATGTGCATGTGCACGTCGCCACAGGCTACGGCTCGGACACCCAAACGAGCCGCCAGAGCGCGCAGTTGAGCCAGGCGAAGTGGGTCATCGCTGCCGCGATGCAGGTGCACGCCCAGCCACAGCCGTTCGCCGAACAAGGCTTGCAGCCACAGGCCAGGTGTGGGGTCGCTGGGGTCGTCGGCAATCCATAACGCCAGCAGACCTTGATGATGCTGGCGCAGGTCGTCACTGAAAAGTTGGTAATCGCCCTTCTCTGCGCGCCGCCGTGCGCGGGTGATCAACGCACACAGGTTTTGGTAACCGCTGAGGTTTTGCACCAGCAGCACCAGTTTCGGCCCATCCTGCAGTTGTACTTCACTGCCGACGATCAAGCGTAACTGCTGCTCCTTGGCGGCCTGCCAGGCGCGCACGATTCCTGCCAGGGTGCACTCGTCAGTGATTGCCAGGGCCTGGTAGCCCTGCTCTCGGGCGCGACGGAACAGCTCCTCGGCGCTGGAGGCGCCGCGCTGGAAACTGAAGTTGGACAGGCAATGCAGTTCGGCGTAGCCCGGGGTGCTCATGCGAACCACCCCTGCAGCCACAGCGGGCCGGGTTGCGCCAGGTCGTGATAGGCCCAGCCACGCAACCCTTCACGGGTTTCGATGCGGTAATAGTCGCGGCGCACATCGCCACCGTCCCACCAGCCCGACTCGATGCGTTCGGCCTGCCCCAGCAACCGGTGCCCGCTGGCCTCCAGCACTTGCGGCTGAGGCAACAGCCAGCCGGGGCGGCTCCCGGGCATGGCTGGCAGGCTGCCAGGGGCGCCTTGTTCGGCGGGCAGCCAGGCACATTCGGGGCGGTGGTCGGCTTCAGCGCGCAGGCCCTTGACCGCTTCGTCCCCCAAGCGGGCACGCAGGCGTTCGCGCAACTGTTCCCAGGGTTGGGCCTGCTGGGCACGGGGATCGAACAAGGCCTGGTGCTGAGGCACGAATGGCGGCAAGTCATCGGCTACCAGGCGCACGTTGCGCACTGGTGACGGAATACGCAGCGGCTCCAGGCGCCCACGTGCCAGCTCGAACAGCATCGCCGCATCACGCTCGGCGGCCAGCAGGCCAACCTGCAATTGCGTGTCCGGCCCTTCGGCGTGCTCCAGGTACAGGCAAAAGCGCTGAACGCCGCAGTCACGCCCGGCAAGAAAGGCGGCAAGGTCGTTGAGCATGCGCCGCAACGGGAACAGCAGCGCCTGGTGCGACTCGACGTCGAAGTTGAGTTCCAAGCGCGTTTCGAAACGGTCTGGCGGTTGATAGAAACCCAGCCCCAGCGTGCGCAGGCCTAGCACCTGGTCCAGGTGCAACTGGACCTGGGCGGAAAAACGCCTGGCCAAGGCATCGCGTGGCAGTTCCAGTACCTGGCCAAGTTGATGCAAGCCCATGCGGGCGAAGGCTTCTGCGGCTTCCTTGGGCAGCCCTATCCGCGCGATGGGCATGCGTGCCAGCGCGGCTCGTGTGTCTTGCGGGTCGGTCAGTGCCAGGCCGTCATGGCCGTTGGCAAGCATGCGGGCTGCTACCGGGTTGGTGGCCAGCACAATGCGCTGGCGCAGCCCCAATGCTGTCAGCTCCTCGCGCAGGCGGGCCTCGAACACCGGCCAAGGGCCAAACAGCTGCAGGCTTGAGCCCACTTCCAGCAACAGGGCACGCGGATAGTGCAGGCTGACCTGGGCACTGTAGCGGTAGGCCCAGGCCGCGAGCAGTTGCTGCAGTTGGTCGATGCGCGCGTCATCGGCCTCGACGCAGTGGAAACCATCGGCCAGCGCGCGTGCGGCGGTCAACGTTTGCCCGGCGCGCAAGCCGAGTGCTGCCGCTGAGGGGTTGACGGCCTGCAGCACGCGACGCTGCACCGGCCCGCCGATCAGCACCAGTGGCGCATCGGCGTCGTCGCGGTCGCGCAGGATCGCGTCCAGCGCCAGTTGCGGCAGGAGAATGCAGGCCCAGAGCATGCTACATCAGCCCCGCCCAGGGCAGGCGATGGCAGCAGCCGGCGGCATACCGCCCCGGCACTTGAGCACGCGCCATTGCGCGGGCCGGGTGTCGATGGCGATGCGCAGCGCGGCCGGCGAAGGGTTGTGCGCGGCCTGTTGCGGCCGGCAGGCAAAGGCCAGCGCCTGGCCGGTTTCGGCCGCCACCTGCAGCCGCCGCAGGGCACGGTCATCGGCGCGCTCCGGCCAGCACAGCACGGCGGCGCAGCTGCCAGAGCGCAGGCACTGCTCGGCAGCCCACAGCGCATCGGCCTGCTCGGCATCCACCTGGACCAGCCAGCGTAGGTCCACGCCAGCCGCTTGCCAGGCAGGCGGGTAAGGAATGAAAGGGGGGGCGACCAGCACCACGCGCCCACCTTCGGCCGTCAGCCGCGCCAACGAGGGCCACAACAGGTGCAGCTCGCCACAACCAGGGCTGGCCAGCAACAGTTCGCTGAGCGCTGCCGCAGGCCAGCCGCCATCGGGCAGGCGCTGGTCCAGCAGGGCATGGCCGGTCGGCTGCAACCCGCTCGGGCGCACCTGGGCTTGGCGCCCCCGCCAGACCTGGCGCTGGTCGAGCAGCCGATCGAGATCGACCACCGCGCCCATCAGTCGCGCCTCAGCAGGCCGCAGAACACGCCTTCGATGAAGAACTCGCGCTCGGGGCCGACATCGATCGGCGCATAGGCCGGGTTGCGCGGCAACAGCCGGTAGCCTCCGGGCTGGCGTTGCAGGCGTTTGATGGTGACCTCGCCGTCCAGGCGAGCGACTACGATCTGGCCGTCACGGGCATCACCTTGCTGGCGGATACCCACCAGGTCACCATCGAAAATGCCGTCATCGACCATCGAGTCGCCGCGCACCTTCAGCAGGTAGTCCGGGGTACGGCGGAACAGGCTGGGGTCGAGCAGCAACTGTTCGTGAATACCCAGGTCGGGGCCGATGGGCGCCCCTGCCGCCACCTGGCCCAGCACGGGCAGTTCGAGGATCTCCGGGCGGCGCAGCGGCTCGGCCAGGCGGATGCCCCGCGCCTGGTTGGGCGTGACGTCGATGTAACCGGCCTGGCACAAGGCGGTGATGTGCTTGCGCGCGACGCTGCGCGAAGCGAAGCCGAAGCGGCTGGCGATGTCGGCAAGGCTCGGCGGCTGGCCGTGATCGCCAATGCGCTCACGGATGAATTCGAGAATGGCACGACGTTTGGGGGTTAGATTGTCCATGGAGCACATTTGTACTCTTTTCGTGGCACACTGAACAGCCCCCTTCGTCGTCAGGTTTCGCTATCATCCCCAGGCTTATGTTTTTTCAATGCCTGGATACCTGATGCTGACTGCCCTGCTGTTCGACCTCGACGGAACCCTGACCGATACCGACACCCTGCACTTGCAGGCTTTCCGCCAGTTGCTGCGTGAGCATGACGGCCGTGAACTGACCCAGGCGCAGTTCGATGCCCAGATCAGTGGCCGCGCCAATGGGCCGTTGTTTGCCGAACTGTTTGCGCAGGCAAGCGCGGCTGAATGCCTTGTACTGGCCGATCGCAAGGAGGCGCTGTTCCGTGAGCTGGCCCCGGCGCTCGAACCCATGCCGGGCTTGGTGCGCCTGCTGGAGCATGCCCAGGCCAACGGCATTGGCATGTGTGTGGTGACCAATGCACCTCGGCTCAATGCCGAGCACATGCTGGCAGCGATGGGCCTGGAGGCGCGCTTCGCGCATGTGCTGGTGGCTGAGGAGCTTGCGCGGCCGAAGCCGGATCCGCTGCCTTACTTGACTGGCCTTGAGCGCCTGGGCGCGGAGGCTGGGCAGGCGCTGGCGTTCGAGGATTCGTTGCCGGGGGTCAAGGCCGCCAGCGGTGCCGGGATTTTCACCGTTGGTATCGCCACGACCCAGACGCCAGAGCGGTTGCTGGCTGCGGGGGCGAGTTTGGTGGTGGAAGATTTCGACGATCCGCGGTTGTGGGCGGTGATTGCGCAGATGGAAGCCGGGCGGTTGGTGAAATGAGTGATGCCTTGATGTGTTCGCCGTGGGGGGGGTTGGTGTTCTTGAGATCGAGCGCCGCCGCGTGAAGCGCTTGCCTTGGGATCTTCAGCGCCTGTGAGATCGAGCGCCGCCCGCGCGGCGCATCGCGAAGCGCTTGCCTTGGGATCTTCAGCGCCCTTGAGATCGAGCGCCGCCCGCGCGGCGCATCGCGGGCAAGCCCGCTCCCACATTTGTTGCAACGTGCCATGGCCTGATAGGCCATAGTTGCCAGCCCTGTTAGCACGACGCGATTTTTTGGTTGGCGCGGCCGGCGCCCCACCTGTCTTCAGCCATGCGCCAAGGCGAACAACCATGGCCTGACTGGAACGGCGCGTTGCAACAAATGTAGGAGCGGGCTTGCCCGCGATGCGCCGCGCGGGCGGCGCTCGATCTCAAGGGCGCTTAAGATCCCAAGGCAAGCGCTTCGCGATACACCGCCCGCGCAGCGCTCTATCTCTGCATCACTGAAACGTTGTGTCATGCCCCGACAGGCATCACCCCCTGACCCCGAGCATCCCCCGCTCGACGATAAAATCAATCACCGCCTGCAAACCCTCACCTTTCTTCAGGTTGCTGAACGTCCACGGACGCTGCGGGCGCATGCGCTGGGTGTCGCGCTCCATCACCTCCAGCGAGGCGCCGACATAAGGCGCCAGGTCGGTCTTGTTGATCACCAGGAAGTCCGACTTGGTGATACCGGGGCCACCCTTGCGCGGGATCTTCTCGCCTTCGGCAACGTCAATGACATAGATGGTCAGGTCGGCCAGCTCCGGGCTGAAAGTGGCGCTGAGGTTGTCGCCGCCGCTTTCCACGAAGATCACTTCGAGGTTGCCGAACTTGCGCGCCAGCCCTTCCACGGCGGCCAGGTTCATCGAGGCATCTTCGCGGATGGCGGTGTGCGGGCAGCCGCCGGTCTCGACGCCGACGATGCGCTCAGGCTCCAGGGCACCGGCCTCGGTGAGGATGCGCTGGTCTTCCTTGGTGTAGATGTCGTTGGTGACCACAGCGATCTGGTAGTGATCACGCATGGCCTTGCACAGGCATTCGAGCAGCGCGGTCTTGCCGGAACCGACCGGGCCGCCGACACCGACGCGCAGGGGTTGCTGATAGCTTTGCATGTTGGCAGTCCTCAAGAACGGAACAAACGGGTGTATTGGGTTTCGTGACGCGATGAGGCGATGGCCAGCAGCGGCAGGCCGCCGCCAAGCTGGTCGTCGCCCAGGGCCAGGGCCTGGTCGATGACCTCGGGCAGCGCTGCGCTCAGGTCGCGCAGCAGGGTCTGGGCCCCCTGCTGGCCGAACGGGACCAACTTGACACCGGCCATGACTGCGCCCTCCAGCCAGGCGAAGGCATGCCCGAGGGCAAGCTGGCGCAGCGGGATCGACCAGTGCACGGCAAGCCAGGCCATGCCGCCCAACTGGCTGAGTTCGAGGCTGGCGCGCCAGGCCGAGGCTTGGCCCAGTTGCCAGCCGTCGAGCAAGCGCGCCAGCGCCGCGCCCCGCTGCTGCTCTTCCAGGCGCAGTTCGGCGGTTTCACGGTTGGCCAGCAGAAAACGGCTCCAGCGCGCAAACGCTTCGGCATCGTCTGCCTCACAGGCGTGGTACAGGCGCGCCAGGACCGGCCAGTCCAGGTAAGCGAGGGTGTCGTGCATCTGCTCGCGCTGCCAGGCGCTGAAGCCTTCGATGTCACGCACCCAGCCCGCCTCCACGGCCCACTCCAGCCCCTGCGAATAGGTGAAGCCACCCACCGGCAGGCCGGGGCTGGCCAGCTGCAGCAGGCGCAGCAGTGCCAGGTCGCTGTTCATCAACCGACCAGCACCAAGGCAGCACCGGCCAGCAGGCCGCCGCCGAAGGCTTTTTGCAGGCCGCTGTGGCGGCGCAGCAGGCACCCAACCGCAAAGCCCACCACCAGCAGCAGGCCGCTGACGGTGACAAAGCCGGCGCTGAACAGCCAGAACGCACTTGGCGTGGCTTCAACGCCATGGGCCCAACCATGGAACAGGGCAAATACCGGCATGGCCAAAGCCAGCAGCAACTGGCGGCTGGGCAGCAGCACGGCGGCGGCAGCCACCAGCACCGAGACCGCGATGACGGTTTCCATGCCCAGCATGCCGCCGAACAGGTGGCCGCACACGGCACCGGCGAACATCGCCGCCAGGGTCGCCAAGGGCAGGCTCAGGTTGCGACGGGTCAAGGCGGCGAGCACGCCGGTGCCCAGCAGCATCAACAGGTGGTCAAGGCCGGTCAGCGGGTGCAGCAGGCCATCGTGCAGCGGGTTGCTGTCGTGGCCAGGGTGGGCGAAAGCCGGCAGTGCGACCATCAGCAGGACAAGGGCGAGGGTTTTTTTCATTGTGGGCTCCGGTGGGCGGTTCAGGAATGCGCAGGCAGGCGCACGAAAGGATGGTCGTGGGCGTGGCCATGGCTGTGCGGGGCGCTCTGATAGGCCCCGGCTTCCGGTTCGAACGGCGCCTGCTCGGCCTCCACGGTCAAGCCCAGGCCGCGCAGCATGTCGTCCAGCACGTAGTCGTGCTGGTAGCGCAGCAAGCCGGGCTCGATCTGCAGCGGTACATGGCGGTTGCCCAGGTGATAGGCAGCGCGCGCCAGCAGGTGCGGGTCGCGGCAGCGCACCGTCGACACGGCTTCGGGTGCCGCGAGCACGCGCACCACCTGGCTGCCGCTGGCATCGGCAAGCAGCTCGCCGCCGCGCAGCAGGTGGCCGCGCTCGAGCATCAGGCCGGCCTCGCGGCCATCGTCGAGGGTCACCCGCAGTCGGCTCTTGATGCGGCTGTCGACGTCCAGGGTGACGGTGCCGGTGATCGTGTCGGATTCAGCGATCCGGCGGGTCAGGACAATCATCTTCGCTCCTTCAGAACAGGAAATAACGCTGGGCCAGCGGCAGTTCGCGGGCCGGTTCGCACACCAGCAGTTCACCGTCGGCGCGCACCTGGTAGGTTTGCGAGTCGACTTCGATCACCGGTTGCAAGGTGTTGTGGACCATGTCGGCCTTGCGCACGCGACGGCAGCCATGGGCCACGCCGATCAGGCTCTGCAGCCCCAACTCCTGGGCCAGGCCACGGTCCATGGCGGCCTGGGGCAGGAAGGTCATGCGCGTGGCATGGCGGGCGGCACCGAGTGCGCCGAACATTGGCCGGTAGTGCACGGGCTGCGGGGTCGGGATCGAGCCGTTGATGTCGCCCATGGGCGCGGTGACGATCATCCCGCCCTTGATCACCAGGGCCGGCTTGACCGCAAAGAACGCCGGCGACCACAGCACCAGGTCGGCCAGCTTGCCCACTTCGACCGAACCGACTTCATGGGCGATGCCATGGGTCAGCGCCGGGTTGAGGGTGTATTTGGCGATGTAGCGCTTGACCCGGAAGTTGTCGCTGTAGCTGCTGTCCGGCGCCAGCGGGCCGCGGCGCACCTTCATCTGGTGCGCCACCTGCCAGGTGCGCAGCACCACTTCGCCCACCCGGCCCATGGCCTGGGAGTCGGACGACGTCATGGCGAAGGCGCCCATGTCGTGGAGGATGTCTTCGGCGGCAATGGTTTCGCGGCGGATTCGCGACTCGGCAAAGGCCACGTCCTCGGCGATGCTCGGGTCCAGGTGGTGGCAGACCATGAGCATGTCCAGGTGCTCGTCCACGGTGTTGACCGTGTACGGCAGGGTCGGGTTGGTCGAGGACGGCAGCACATTGGCCTGCCCCGCCGCGCGGATGATGTCCGGGGCATGGCCGCCGCCGGCGCCTTCGGTGTGGAAGGTATGGATGGTGCGGTCACCGATGGCGGCCAGGGTGTCTTCGATGCAACCGGACTCGTTGAGCGTGTCGGTGTGGATCGCCACCTGGATGTCCATCTCTTCGGCCACGCCCAGGCAACAGTCGATGGCGGCCGGGGTCGAGCCCCAGTCCTCGTGCAGCTTCAGGCCCACGGCACCGGCGGCGATCTGCTCGCGCAGCGCTTCGGGGCGAGAGGCATTGCCCTTGCCCAGCAGGCCGATGTTGATCGGCAGGCAATCGGCGGCCTGGAGCATGCGCGCCAGGTACCACGGGCCCGGGGTGCAGGTGGTGGCGTTGGTGCCGGTGGCTGGGCCGGTGCCGCCGCCGATAAAGGTGGTGACACCGCTGGTGAGCGCTTCTTCGACCTGCTGCGGGCAGATGAAATGAATATGCGAATCGATGCCGCCCGCCGTGACGATCTTGCCTTCGGCGGCGATCACTTCGGTACCCGGCCCGACCGGCACGGTGACGCCCGGTTGTACGTCCGGGTTGCCAGCCTTGCCGATGGCGGCGATGCGCCCATGCTTGACGCCGATATCGGCCTTGACGATACCCCAGTGATCGATGATCAACGCGTTGGTCAGCACTAGGTCCATGGCTTCGGCAGCGAGCATCTGGCCCTGGCCCATGCCATCGCGGATGACCTTGCCACCGCCGAACTTGACCTCTTCGCCATAAATGGTGAAGTCCTTCTCCACCTCCACCCACAACGCGGTGTCTGCCAGGCGCACGCGGTCGCCGACGGTGGGGCCGAACATGTCGGCATAGGCGCGGCGCGAAATACGGCTCATGCCCTGCCCTCCAGCGCGCCCATCACCTTGCCCTGAAAACCGTAGACCTCGCGTTTGCCGGCATAGGCCACCAGGTGCACGGTGCGTGATTGCCCGGGTTCGAACCGCACTGCAGTGCCGGCCGGGATGTCGAGGCGAAAGCCACGGCTCGGCCCACGGTCGAACACCAGCGCGTCGTTGACCTCGAAGAAGTGGTAATGCGAACCGACCTGCACCGGCCGGTCGCCATGGTTGGCCACGCTGACGCTGACCGTTTCACGGCCGACATTGAGTTCGATGTCGCCGGCGGCGGTCTGGATTTCACCTGGAATCATGCTGGGCTCCTCAGCCAGGTCAGACGATGGGGTCATGCACGGTCACCAGTTTGGTGCCGTCTGGGAACGTGGCTTCAACCTGCACGTCATGGAGCATCTCGGCGACACCGCTCATGACCTGTTCGCGGCCGATCACTTCACGGCCCAGGCTCATCAGCTCGGCCACCGTGCGGCCATCGCGCGCGCCTTCGAGCACGGCGGCGCTGATCAGCGCTACCGCCTCCGGGTAGTTGAGCTTCAGGCCACGGGCCAGGCGCCGTTCCGCCAGCAATGCAGCGGTGAACAGCAACAGTTTGTCTTTCTCTCTTGGGGTCAGCTCCATGGCGCTCTCTCAGGTAGCCCAGATGCGCGGCGGGCACGCGGGCAGGCCGAGAACGGCCGGCCGCAGCACGTGCCAGAGGCGCTGCAGGGTGTGTTGCAGGTGTTGGTTGTCGTGGTCGAGCAGGCGGATCACCAACAGCGGGCCGAGCAAGGTCGCGCCTGCGGGGGTGTCGAGTTCATCGAGCAGCGACCGCACCTGTTCCAATACGCACGGGTCGGCCGGTGACGCGCAGAACGTCGCCACCAGCGGGTGCCCGCCGAGCTTGTCAAGCTGGCCACCGGTGATACGCAGGCGTTCATGCAGGCCAGGCTCGCCGGGCAGTTCGATGCTCAGTCGGCTATCCAGTGCGCCATGCTCGAAGCATTCGCCCATGACCGGCCGCCCCAGGCACAGGGTTTCCCAGGCCAGCAAGCGGGCGCCGGGTTCGAGGGTGAAGCGGCTGTCGAGGTTGGCGCGGGCGCCGGAGAAGAAAATGCTGTCCTGCGGTAGCCACTCCAGCGTGCTGTCGGCTTGCAGGTGAAAGCGCTGGGTCAGCCACGCGGTGGGGCCGATACTGCGGTAGAACTTGCTGGCACCGGGCATGGTCAGCAGCGCATGGCTACCCGGCTCCAGGTGGATGTCCAGGTCCAGGCGGTCCCCTGCGACGATGCCGCCAGGCGGGTGCAGCACATAAACGTGGCACGGCGCGCCTTCCGGATAGAACGGGCGCTGCACCAAAAGCGGGCCGAAATGCCGGCGCGCACCAAGGCGGGTCACGCCACCGCGTGCGATGAAGCGCAACTGCAGGTGGGCGCTCCAGCCCGCATCCTGTTCAGATTGTTCGAGGCGTTCTGCCAGAAACATCCTATAGCCCCTGATATTCATGGCCCATGGCCGTTACGAGGGTCGGGGGCCGCGCACGGAGGCGCTGCAGGCCTGACCACTCGATCAATTTCGATTGGCTGGGATATAGCAGTTTGCGGGCCAACTACGCAGGTGAAGGCGCATGAAACTTTTGCGCAGAGGCTCTGGCATAGGGCACACAGGCGCATCACGCACGATACGAGGGCGGTCACCGGCCCTGTTTCGGTGCCGGCGCCAAGCCGCTGCGGAGGCCAGGCGAGACAGCCAGGCGGGAGAAAACGTAGACTGCCCTGCAGTGCACTCAGCCTACGGCCAAGGAACCGCCATGCCCCTCGCCCCTGCAATCCCCGTCCTGCGCATCTTTTCGGTCGACAAGGCCAGGGAGTTCTACTTCGACTTCCTCGGTTTCACGCTGGACTGGGAACACCGCTTCAGCCCCGACTTGCCGCTTTATATGCAAATTCACCGTGACGGGCTGATCCTGCACCTGAGCGAGCACCATGGCGACGCCTGCCCAGGCTCAACGGTCTTCGCCCGTTCCGATGAACTGCTGGCCCTGGAGCGCGAACTGCAGGACAAACAGTACGGCTACGCCCGGCCACACGCCGCCCGCGTCGACTGGGGCCTGGAAATGCTGGTGCGCGACCCGTTCGGTAACCTATTGCGCTTCTGTCAGCAAATCGACGAAGAGGCCGCGCAATGAAAGTACCGGGCAAACGCGAGCTGGCGCGCCTGGAGCGCGAACTGGTCGCCTGCCTGACCGACGCCTGCGAAACTGCCAAGGCGGAAATTGTCGGGTTTACCTGGCTGACTCACCGCCTGGATGCTGACGAGTTCCCCACCAGCCTGCGCATCACCTGGGTCTTCGAACGCGAAGCGGACAAGGCCGCAGCGCTGGCGGGGGAAGCGAAAGCGCGCATGCTCAAGCTGACGGCCCAGGCTCTCGACGAGGCAGGTGTGCAATTGGACCACCCGGCCTGGCATGTGCGTTTTGACAGTGAAGAGGCCTGTGCACGCAGCCATGCCGGCGACTGGAACAGGCGCTTGCAAGGGCGCTGAAGTCAACCGGCGAGCGGTGCTTTACCCGCCCTCGCCTGTCCGTTAGGCTCACGTATTCCGCTTCACGAGGTATTCGTCCAATGCGCCATTGATGCCGCCGTCCTGTTCGACGGCCAGCTTTCAGCCTCCGGCTTGCGCCGGGGATGTCGCGGCATGAGTGGAGTTGTGCATGACGAATACGTCGACCCTGACGCTGGACAGCGTCTCTCTGGTTTTGCCTGATGGCAGGCCCCTGTTTACCAACCTGAACGAGTGCTTCGACCAACGCCCGACCGGCATGGTCGGGCGCAATGGCGTGGGCAAAAGCCTGCTGGGGCAGATCCTTGCCGGCCTGCGTTTGCCCAGCAGCGGCCGCTGCTTGCGCCATGGCAGGGTGCATTACTTGGATCAACAGGTGATTCGGCAAAGCGTGCGCGTCGCCGACCTTGCCCAGGTCGGCGCTGTGATCGCCGCGTTGCAGCGCATCGAACACGGCAGCATCGACCCGCGCGACTTCGACACCGTGGGCGAACATTGGGATATCCGCGAGCGGCTGCATATGCTGCTTGATCGCCACGGCATGGGCCACCTCACCCCCGATTACCCCGCTGCCGACCTCAGCGGAGGCCAGGCCATGCGCATCGCCCTGCTTGGTGCCTGGCTCAACGATGCCGATTACCTGATTCTGGACGAACCCAGCAACCACCTTGACGGTGAAGGCCGCGGACAACTGCTGGCCATGATCAAAGCGTGGGGCCGGGGTTTGCTGGTGATCAGCCATGACCGCAGCTTGCTCGCACATATGGCGCGTATCGTCGAGCTGTCGAGCCTCGGCCTGCAGTCATTCGGTGGCAATTACAGCTTCTATGAGCAACACAAGGCCGACCAGCGTGAGCAGGCCCAGCACGCACTCGCCCACGCGAGGCATGAACGCCAGCGCCAGGCCCGCGAACTGCAAGCGCAGCGTGAACGCCTGGAGCGCCACCAGGCACGCGCTCGCCATCACGCAAAAACCGCCAACCAGGCAAAGATACTCATCGACCGCCAGCAGGAACGTAGCCAGGCCACGGCAGGCAAACAGCGCCGCGACCATGGCGACGCGCTGCGGGCGCTGCAAACGCAGGTACAAGCAGCGGCGCTACAGGTCGAGCAAAACAGCGCGATCACGCTTCATGCGCCGAAACCGCAACGGCACACAGGGCGCGAAGTGGTCGCACTGCAGGGCGTAGTGCTACCGCGCGGCAGCGCCGAACCGATCGACCTGCGCGTGTGCCTGGGCCAGCGGCTGGGGCTGGTCGGTACCAATGGCAGCGGCAAGTCGACGCTGCTCAAGGTGCTGTGCAATACGTTGCCCATCAAGGCCGGCAGCGTCCGCTTGAGCGCCGAAGTAGCGATGCTCGACCAAAACTGCGGCTCACTGCCTGGGCAGCAGACAGTACTTGAACACCTGCGCGAGGCTAATCCGACATTGCAACCAGGCCTTCTGCGCACACGGCTGGCCCACTTGGGCCTCGATGCCGCGCGCATCGAGCTGCCCAGTGGCCTGCTCAGCGGCGGCGAGCGCCTCAAGGCCGCGTTGGCGGGCGTGCTTTACCGCGAACGGGCAGTGGATCTGCTGTTACTCGACGAGCCGGGCAACCACATGGACCTGCCGTCGCTTGAAGCGCTGCAGACTATGCTGCGGCATTTTCAGGGGGCAATGATAGTGGCTTCCCATGATTGCGTGTTTCTTCAGCAGCTCGAGCTGGACGGGTATCTGCAACTACCCTCGCCGGTGCTGAACCCGAGATAACCACCAATTCGTGACTGGCCGTTCCCGATCCGCGACGGATGTATTATCGTGGCGAGGTGCGCAAATAACAGCAGCCTGAGCGATCAGGCATCTGCAAGACAAACGAGGGTGTCATGAGTAACGAGATTAACTGGGACAAGCTTGGCTTCGACTACATCAAGACTGACAAGCGCTACCTGTCCGTGTTTCGCGATGGCGAGTGGGACAAAGGCACCCTGACAGAAGACAATGTGCTGCACATCAGCGAAGGTTCGACCGCCCTGCACTACGGCCAACAGTGCTTTGAAGGCATGAAGGCCTACCGTTGCAAGGACGGCTCCATCAACCTGTTCCGTCCCGACCAGAACGCCCTGCGCATGCAGCGCAGCTGCGACCGCCTGCTGATGCCGCGCGTGCCAACCGAACAGTTCATCGAAGCCTGCAAACAGGTGGTCAAGGCCAACGAGCGTTTTGTCCCGCCGCATGGCAAGGGTGCCTTGTACCTGCGCCCATTCGTGATTGGCGTGGGTGACAACATCGGTGTGCGCACCGCACCGGAGTTCATTTTCTCGGTCTTTGCCATACCGGTCGGCTCCTACTTCAAAGGCGGCATGACGCCGCACAAGTTCCTGATCTCCGACTACGACCGCGCCGCGCCACAAGGCACCGGCGCCGCCAAAGTCGGTGGCAACTACGCTGCCAGCCTGCAACCAGGCTACGAGGCAAAGAAAGCCGGCTTTGCCGACTGTATCTACCTCGACCCGCTGACCCACAAGAAAATCGAGGAAGTCGGTTCTGCGAACTTCTTCGGTATCACCGCAAACAACGAGTTCGTTACACCGAAGTCGGCGTCGGTGCTGCCGGGCATCACCCGCTTGTCGCTGATGGAGCTGGCCGAATCGCGCCTGGGGCTCACAGTCATCGAAGGGGACGTTGAGATCAACAACCTCGAGCGGTTCGTCGAAGCTGGCGCCTGCGGCACTGCCGCGGTTATCACCCCGATCGGTGGCATCCAGTACAACGGCAAGCTGCATGTGTTCCACAGCGAAACCGAAGTCGGCCCGGTTACCCAAAAGCTCTACAACGAGCTGACCGGCATCCAGAGCGGTGACGTCGAAGCGCCGGCTGGCTGGATCGTCAAGGTCGCCTGAGCCGCTGCGCCACGCTGAACCACGGGGCATGCCAGGCACTGGCATGCCCCGTTTTGTTTTCCGGCCGTGGGTAGATGAATTTTTCTTAAATCGCCGTTTGGCTATTCTTTGGCACAATCAAGTCTCCAATAAACGCCCAGGAACCAGCATGACACGCGTACTGACCATCGAAGACGACGCCGTCACCGGCCAGGAAATCGTCGCCGAACTCACCAGCCATGGTCTGGATGTGGATTGGGCCGACAACGGCCGCGAGGGCCTGGCCAAGGCCATTGCCGGCGGGTACGACCTGATAACCCTGGACCGCATGCTGCCCGAGGTCGATGGCCTGACCATCGTCACCACCCTGCGCAACCTGAAAATCGCCACGCCAATCCTGATGATCAGCGCGCTGTCCGACGTCGATGAGCGCGTGCGCGGCCTGCG
Source organism: Pseudomonas sp. P39-UII1 (assembly GCF_039672635.1). Classification (NCBI taxonomy): domain Bacteria; kingdom Pseudomonadati; phylum Pseudomonadota; class Gammaproteobacteria; order Pseudomonadales; family Pseudomonadaceae; genus Pseudomonas; species Pseudomonas sp. P39-UII1. Next base: position 342,256 of record NZ_JBDFPP010000004.1, on the reverse strand, counting down.
TGCCGGCGGCGATGACTACCTGACCAAGCCGTTCGCCTCCGACGAGATGGCCGCTCGGGTCGAAGTGCTGCTGCGGCGCAACAGCGTACCAATGACCCAGACCCGCCTGCAGGTCGCCGACCTGCAGCTGGACCTGATCAGCCACGAGGCGAGGCGCGGCGAGCAGACGCTCAACCTGCTGCCCACCGAGTACAAGCTGCTGGAATACCTGATGCGCCACAGTGGCCAGGTGATCACGCGGATGATGATCTTCGAAGAAGTCTGGGGCTATCACTTCGACCCCGGCACCAACCTGATCGACGTGCACATCGGCCGCCTGCGCAAGAAGATCGATTCCCCCGGGCAGTCGCCGCTGATCCGTACCGTACGGGGCTCCGGCTATGCCATTGCTGAACCCGTCTAAGGGCTGGAGCTCCTCGACCAGCCGCCTGCTGGCGCTGTACAGCTTCCTCTTCGTGGCCTGGAGCAGCATCCTCATGGGGGTGCTGTACTTCGAGGTTTCAAGCTACCTGAACAAACTCACCCGCCACTCCATGCTGCAGCGCCAGCACCTGTTCGCGCACATGAGCGGCAAGCAGCTGGATGACGCCCTGATCGCCAGCCAGGCGTTCGAAGAGCGCGCCTTCGATGCCTACGGCCTGTTCGACGCCCAGCTCAACCCGATTGGCGGGCGCATCCGTGCCATTCCGCCAGAGCTTGGCATGGACGGCAAGGTACACGAGCTCAAGCGCTGCCTGGATGCCGATGACCCGCACATGCCCCGTGACAGCTGCGACGCAGTGGCCATCAAGGTGCAGGACGGCCGCTGGCTGGTGCTGTTCCGCGACAACGGCTCGCTGTTCGTGGTCACCCGCATCATCCTGCATGCATTGCTGTGGGGCATCTCACTGACCCTGATTCCCGGCTTTGCCGGCTGGTACCTGCTGCGGCGCAGGCCGTTGAAGCGCATTCGCGCGATCCAGGCCCAGGCCGAGCTGATTGTCGCCGGCGACCTCACCCACCGCCTGCCGCTGTCGGCGCGGCGCGACGAACTGGACATGCTGGCCGACATCGTCAACGCCATGCTCGACCGCATCGAACGGCTGATGCACGAGGTAAAGGGTGTGTGCGACAACATTGCCCATGACCTGCGCACGCCGCTGACGCGTCTGCGCGCACAGCTGTACCGCATTCGCCAGCAAAGCCCGGTTGATTCACCGCAAGCCGAGGCACTGGAGCAAGCCATCGGTGAAACCGATACCCTGATGGCACGGTTTCGCGGTTTGTTGCGCATCAGTGAGCTGGAAGACCGCCAGCGCCGGGCCGGTTTCGTGCAGTTGGACCCGCATGATCTGCTGGTGGAGCTGCACGATTTCTACTTGCCGTTGGCCGAGGACGGCGGCATTCGCCTGAACCTGCAGCAGCCTGCGCAGTTGCCGGCATTGCATGGGGACCGTGAATTACTGTTCGAGGCATTGGCCAACCTGGTGGGCAATGCCATCAAGTTCACGCCTGAAGGCGGGCGGGTGGGCATTACCGCGACCCAGGACGATGCGGGCGTGCATATCGCCATCGAGGACAGTGGGCCAGGGATTCCCGAAGAAGAGCGAACTGCAGTGCTGAAGCGGTTCTATCGCAGCGAGGAAGGCCACCGCCATGCGGGGTTCGGGCTGGGGTTGTCGATCGTTGCGGCGATCGTCGACCTGCATGGGTTTGGGCTGGAGATTGGCGAAAGTGAGTTGGGTGGGGCGAAGCTGGTGTTGCATTGCCCGCTGGCGGGGCCAGGCAAGTAAAGCCTGGGGCTGCCTTGCAGCCCATCGCGGGCAAGCCCGCTCCTACAGGGACCGCGCTTGCCCGCGATGGGCCGCAGAGCGGCCCCCATTTACATCAGTCAGCCAGGCGCCAGGTAGTCGCGCCCTTGCTGTCTTCCAGCACCACGCCCATGGCGGTCAGCTGGTCACGGATACGGTCGGACTCGGCCCAGTTCTTGTCCGTCCGCGCCTGCAGCCGGGCCTGGATCAAAGCCTCGACTTCAGCCGCGTCAACCTTGCCCTCTGCCCCTGCACGCAGGAAGTCATCGGCGTCCAGTTGCAGCACACCCAGCACATCACCCAGCTCACGCAGGCGACCGGCCAGGCCAGCAGCGGCTTCAGGGTCGCTGTCGCGCAGGCGGTTGATCTCGCGCACCAGGTCGAACAACACGGCGCAGGCTTCCGGGGTGCCGAAGTCGTCGTTCATCGCTACGCTGAAGCGCTCGACAAACCCTTCGCCACCCTTGGCCGCCACCCGCGGCAGGCCGCGCAGTGCGTGATAGAAGCGCTCCAGGGCGCCCTTGGCATCACGCAGGCTGTCTTCGGAGTAGTTGATGGCACTGCGGTAGTGGCTGGCCACCAGCAGGTAGCGCACCACCTCCGGGTGGTACACGTCGAGTACGTCACGGATGGTGAAGAAGTTGTTCAACGACTTGGACATCTTCTCGCCATTGATCCGGATCATGCCGCAGTGCATCCAGGCATTGGCGTACTGCTTGCCGGTGGCCGCTTCGCTTTGGGCGATCTCGTTCTCGTGGTGCGGGAACTCCAGGTCGCTGCCACCACCATGGATGTCGAAGCTCTCGCCCAGGCAGCAGGTGGACATCACCGAGCACTCGATGTGCCAGCCCGGCCGGCCCGGGCCCCATGGCGATTCCCAGCTCGGCTCGCCCGGCTTGACGCCTTTCCATAGCACGAAGTCCAGCGGGTCTTGCTTGGCCTCGTCGACTTCGATGCGGGCACCGATGCGCAGGTCTTCGATCTTCTTGCGCGACAGCTTGCCGTAGCCGACGAACTTGCCGACCCGGTAGTACACGTCGCCGTTGCCCGGCGCGTAGGCGTAGCCCTTGTCGATCAAGGTCTGGATCATGGCGTGCATGCCGGCGATATGGTCGGTGGCACGCGGCTCCATGTCCGGCTTGAGGATGTTCAGGCGGCGCTCGTCCTCGTGCATCGCGTCGATCATGCGGGCGGTCAATGCGTCGAACGCTTCACCGTTTTCGTTGGCCCGGTTGATGATCTTGTCGTCGATGTCGGTGATGTTGCGCACGTAGGTCAGCTCGTAACCGCTCTTGCGCAGCCAGCGGGTGACCAGGTCGAAAGCCACCATGCTGCGGCCGTGGCCCAGGTGGCAGTAGTCGTACACGGTCATGCCGCAGACGTACATGCGCACCTTGTTGCCATCGAGCGGCTTGAAGGCTTCCTTGGTCTTGCTCAGCGTGTTGTAGATGTTTAGCACGGCGGTTCCTTAGCTGCCCCAGGAGTCACGCAGGGTGACGGTGCGGTTGAACACCGGGCGGCCCGGCTGGCTGTCCTTGAGGTCGGCGCAGAAGTAGCCTTCGCGCTCGAACTGGAAGCGGTCTTCCGGCTGTGCCTGGCCCAGCGACGGCTCGGCGCGGCAACCGGTGAGCACTTGCAGCGAATCCGGGTTGATGTTGTCGAGGAAGCTGGCGCCCTCCTCGGCCTTCTCCGGGTTCGGCGAACGGAACAGGCGGTCGTACAGGCGCACTTCGCATTCGACGCTGGCGTCTGCCGGCACCCAGTGGATCACGCCCTTGACCTTGCGGCCCTCGGGGTTCTTGCCCAGGGTGTCCGGGTCGTACGAGCAGCGCAGCTCGACGATGTTGCCGTCAGCATCCTTGATCGCTTCGTCGGCGCGGATCACGTAGCTGCCGCGCAGGCGCACTTCACCGGCCGGCTCCAGGCGCTTGTAGCCCTTCGGCGGTTCTTCCATGAAGTCGTCACGGTCGATGTACAGCTCGCGGGCGAACGGCAGCACGCGTACACCCATGTCTTCCTTCGGGTGGCGCGGCAGCTCGAGCTGCTCGACCTGGCCTTGCGGGTAGTTGGTGATGACCACTTTCAGCGGGCGCAGCACGCACATGGCGCGCGGCGCGGTGCGGTCGAGGTCGTCACGGATGCTGAATTCGAGCATCGACATGTCGACCACGCCGTCGGAGCGGTTGGTGCCGACCATCTCGCAGAAGTTGCGGATAGAGGCAGGGGTGTAGCCGCGACGGCGGAAGCCCGACAGGGTCGACATGCGCGGGTCATCCCAGGCGCTTACGTGCTTTTCGTCGACCAGCTGCTTGAGCTTGCGCTTGGAGGTGATGGTGTAGTTCAGGTTCAGGCGGCTGAACTCGTACTGGCGCGGGTGCGCCGGTACCGGCAGGTTATCGAGGAACCAGTCGTACAGCGGGCGATGGCCTTCGAACTCCAGGGTGCAGATCGAGTGGGTGATGCCTTCGATGGCATCGGACTGCCCATGGGTGAAGTCGTAGTTCGGGTAGATGCACCACTTGTCACCGGTCTGGTGGTGGTGGGCGTGGCGGATGCGGTACAGGATCGGGTCGCGCAGGTTCATGTTCGGCGACGCCATGTCGATCTTGGCACGCAGCACGCGCTCGCCGTCCTTGAACTCGCCGGCCTTCATGCGCGCGAACAGGTCGAGGTTGTCTTCGACGCTGCGCTCGCGGAACGGGCTGTTCTTGCCAGGCTCGGTCAGGCTGCCGCGGTATTCCTTGGCCTGATCAGGGGTCAGGTCGCAGACATAGGCCTTGCCACGCTTGATCAGTTCAACGGCCCAGTCGTGCAGCTGGTCGAAGTAGTTGGAGGCATAACGCACGTCGCCGGCCCAGTCGAAGCCCAGCCATTTGACGTCGCGCTGGATGGCGTCGATGTATTCCTGGTCTTCCTTGGCCGGGTTGGTGTCGTCGAAGCGCAGGTGACAGACGCCGCCGAACTCCTTGGCCAGGCCGAAGTTGACGCAGATCGACTTGGCATGGCCGATATGCAGGTAGCCATTGGGCTCCGGCGGAAAACGAGTGACGATGCTGCTGTGCTTGCCCGAGTCCAGGTCGGCCTGGATGATCGGCCGCAGGAAGTTCGCAGGGACGGCGGGGGCGCCTTTGGCAGCGGCGTTGGGCGCGTTGTCGGCAGTGGGCTTGCTCATAGGATCCTTGAATGCACGTGTCCGGCCTGGGTAGGCCGATTGAATCAAAGGGCCTATCATAGCCGAAGCAGTCAAGCTGCTGACAGCCAGGCCCGGACAAACTGCCGTGATTTATCGCAGCTTTTTGCCGCAGGCTGGCAAAATGGCCAGTGCGCGCCATGTGTCGCGGTCGCCCGATGTTGCGTCAGGTGACTAAAGGCGCACTGCGCACCCTAATTCCCGAATGCCATGAAAGAGCGAATTTCAGCATGTCCAAAGTCAAACTGAGCACCAACCACGGCGACATCGTCCTGCAACTGAATGCCGAGAAGGCGCCACTGACCGTCGCCAACTTCATCGAGTACGTCAAAGCTGGCCACTTCACCAACACCGTGTTCCACCGTGTGATCAAGGGTTTCATGATCCAGGGTGGCGGTTTCGAACCGGGCATGAACGAGAAGCGTGACAAGCGTCCGAGCATCCAGAACGAAGCCGACAACGGCCTGAAAAACAACAAGTACACCATTGCCATGGCCCGCACCATGGACCCGCATTCGGCCTCCGCGCAGTTCTTCATCAATGCTTCGGACAACGATTTCCTCAACCACAGCGGCAAGAACACCCAGGGCTGGGGCTACGCGGTATTCGGTGAAGTGGTCGAAGGCACTGAAGTCGTCGACGCCATCGAAAAGGTCGCCACCGGCTCCAAGGCTGGCCACCAGGACGTGCCGAAAGACGACGTGATCATCGAGAAAGCCGAGATCATTGAGTGATACTGCTGATCTCTGATCTGCACCTGCAAGAAGAACGCCCGGACATTACCCGGGCGTTTCTTGATCTGCTCGACGGCCGCGCACGGCATGCCAAGGCGCTGTACATTCTGGGCGACTTCTTTGAAGCCTGGATCGGCGACGACGCCATGACGCCCTTTCAGCAGTCGATCTGCCAGGCCCTGCGCCAGCTGAGCGACAGTGGTACGGCGGTCTACCTGATGCACGGCAACCGTGATTTCCTGATTGGCCAGGACTTCTGCAAGGCCGCTGGTTGTACGCTGCTGGCCGACCCGAGTGTGATCGAACTGGGCGGTGAGCAGGTGTTGCTGATGCATGGCGACACCTTGTGCACCCGCGACCTGGCCTACATGAAAATGCGCCGCTACCTGCGCAACCCGCTGAGCCTGTGGATCTTGCGGCATCTGCCGCTTGCCACCCGGCAGAAGCTGGCACGCAAGCTGCGCAGCGAAAGCCGCGCACAAACGCGCATGAAGGCGACCGAAATCGTCGACGTCACGCCTGAGGAAGTGCCGAAGGTGATGGCGGCGCACGGTGTGAAAACGCTGGTGCATGGCCACACCCACCGGCCGGCTATTCACAAGCTGGTGGTCAACGGTGAGCCGGCCCGGCGCATCGTGCTGGGCGATTGGGACCGTCGCGGCTGGACCCTGCAGGTAGATGCGCAGGGCTTTCAGCTGGAGCCGTTCGAGTTTTCCTGAAACTGCTCGCTTTGCCGTTGCAGCCTCATCGCCGGCAAGCCGGCTCCCACAAGGTACTTCACTGCTCCCAAGAGCAGCGGTTTACCTGTGGAAGCCGGCTTGCCGGCCCCCACAAGGTACTTCACTGTTCCCGAGAGCAGCGGTTTACCTGTGGGAGCCGGCTTGCCGGCGATGAGGGCGGTGCGGATTACAACTCAGGGCTGGCGCGCCACCGCAGCCTTGTCCCGCTCACTGATCACATACTGCCGATACTCAGGGTCAGCCTTGATCTGCGCCTCGGTGAACGGGATGGGCGCCAGCTGCTTGGCCGAGAACGCCTTGGTCTGATCGCTCGAATGCGCCGAAGCGGCTTCGCTGGACTGCGAGAACGCCAACAATCCCCGGGCCTGCGGCCCTTTGTCGGTAAAGCTCACCAGCTGCAGGTAACTGGTGCCGCTGACCACCAGGCGCTTGCCTGGCCCATGGGGCACGCTGAAGATCGCGTTGTACACGCCCAACCCCTGCGGGCCACCGGGCACCGGCGTACCATCGGCCGCTTGCTGGATCTGCCCCCAACGGCTGTCTTCGGTAACACCGGCCTTGGCGACCTGTTGCAGTGAAGCCAGCGCCGCTTCGCGCAGCAAGGTGCGCACCGCCGCCTGCTCGACCGCCAACCCACGCGGGGTGTGTTGCGGGTCTGCCGGGTCAAATGCCACTCGCCAGCTTTGCGGGTGCTTGATCAAGGTGTCGACGATATTCTGGAAGTGCACCAGGCCAATGCCACTGTTCAGGTCTGCCTTGCCGTTCCAGCTCGCCAGGCTCGCGCAAAGTGCCTGCAGATCAGCCTCGGCACCTTTGCACCATTGCTGCAGGTCCGGCAGCACCAGGCTGGCCATGTAGACTTCGTCATCCATCACCATGCGCTGCAGGTCGTCCACGCCCAGCTTGGCATTGCTTTGCAGGCGCTCAAGGGCGAAGCGCCCGCGCATGCCCAGTGGCTGGTCATTGCGGCTGACCAGTGGTGAGTAGCCGGTCAACGGCTGCGCCGGGTTGGTCATCCAGGCGGGGTCGTTGGAGCTCTGTACGAAATCGTTGCGTTCCAGGCTGGGTAGCAGGTGTGCAGGGAAGATACCAGGCTGGGCTGCCTGCGCATCGACCTTCCACTGGCAGGCGCTGCGCGAGCCATCCAGTACCACCAGCGGCCCTTGCGCCGCTGGGTTGCTGCACTGGTTCAACAACGGCTGGTCCACATACGGCACTACCGACTGGTTCAAGTACAGCGCCCGGCCCCCGGCATCGACGGCCAGGGTATTGACCCAAGGGATACCTTGCAGTTGCTCGATCGAGCCCTTCAGAGCGTCCAGGCTGTCGGCGCGGTTGATGCGATACCACTGCTGCAATACACGGGTATTGTCCAGGTTGGCGTCACGCAGGCTATAGGCCGCCTGGTTGTCCCACTCCAGGCGACCGGGCCACTGCACCACCGGCCCGAACTTCGAGCTGTAGACCTGTCGCTGCACTTGGTTCAGCGTGCCATCCGCAGCCTTGACCGTGACGCTGACGGCCTGGCGAGCCAGCGGCAATGACTGGCCATCGTACAGGTAGCGCGTAGGGTCCTTCGGGTCCAACTGCAAACGGTAGAGGGTGAAGTGCTTGGACGTGTCGACCGTGTGGGTCCAGGCCAGGTGGCGATTGAAGCCGATGTTCACCACGGGCAGGCCCGGCAGTGCCGCGCCCATCACATCCAGCTGGCCGGGGATGGTCAGTTGCATCTGGTAGAAACGCATCCCGCCCATCCATGGGAAATGCGGGTTGGCCAGCAGCAGGCCACGGCCGTTGGCGGAACGGTCTGCACCCACCGCAACGGCATTGCTGCCACGCTCGGAGGCGAAGCGCTGTTGCTGGGCCAATGCCGCGCCAAAGCCGGGCGCGGCCTGCTGGCTCGCCAACTGGGGCGGCTGCGCAGCCGCTACTGCTTCGGCAAACTGGCCCAGTCCGCCCTCCGCCAACAGCCGGCGGGTCAGTTTGATCAGGTCGAGGCTGGTAATCGGCCGCAGCCACTCACCATCGCCGCACTCGGCCGGCAAGCCCTGGCTGCGCCGTTCACCCAGCGCACGGTTGAAACCACTGGCATAGCCCTCCAGCAGATCACGCACCGTGGCGGGCTGAGCCTGGAGGAAGCCGCTCACGGCAGCCGGTGTATTCAGCCAGGTGAAAAACAGGTCGCTGGCCAGGTTGTCGCGCTGTTCGAGGGTTTTGCCCTGCGCACCAAAGTAGCGAGAGCGTTCACCGTTGACCGTCAGCACTTCGTTGGCCAGCAGGCACAGATTGTCCTGAGCGTAGGCATAGCCGATACCGTAACCGAGGCCACGCTCGTCCTTGGCCACGATGTGCGGCACACCGAAACTGGTACGGCGAATCTGGGCACTGGCGTCAGTGCTGGTTTCCCGCGCCTGCACGGCAATGCTGGAGGCGACCAGCGCAGCCGCCAGGCTCGCGCAAGTCAGGGGGCGTGGAATAGAGAACACGGGCATTCCTCGGAGACAGGGATCATTCCAGATCAGACGAGTGGCCAGATGAAAATTTTACGCAAGTTGCGCAGCAGGATCGTCTTCTTCAAACGACAGGCAACTTTTTTCACGCTCAGGCTGCAGATTTGCCGCCCTCATTCGTCCTAGTAAGTGAGGCACCCATATTTCGGGTTAGTCCACGAAAAGGAGCATTCACATGTACAACCCGCAACCCTCATTGCAGACCGGGCGCGCCCCGGCCAAGGCGGACAAAGGACAGGACGCCTGCGGGGAAGAGCGTGTCGGCAATGAGCAGATCCGCGAGCTGTTGCGCACCTATGGCCTGCGCACCAGCTTGATCCGCCTGAAGGTCATCGACGCCCTGCACACTGCAGGCCGCGATGGCCGCAGCATTGGCGTGCGTGGCGTGCACGCGCAACTCGAGCAACTGGACATTCCGCTGTCGTTCCTCAGCGTACGTGAGGTACTCAAGCGCCTGTGCACGGAAGGTGTCATCAGCCTTGGCAATGACAAGTGCTACAGCCTCAACCCGCAAGCGCGCGCGGTGCTCGACCAGCCCTCGCCGCGCTGATGCAGGGCCGGCCAGGTCTGGCCGGCCGGCATGGTCAAGGTTTGACCTTGCGCCGCATGATCCCGTTGATCACCACAACCACCACCGCGATGGCGATAGCCAGCATCTGGAAGGTCTGTTCACTGATCGTGCCCTGTTTCTGCAGGTGAGACAGGCCCAGCATGAGGCCCAGCACCACCAGGATGATCAGAAGGGAATATTTGAGGCGCTGCACGTGTGTCATCGATAGTTCCTTGCTACATCGGGGGCAAATGGCTCGCAATGAGCCGCGGCAATGATACAACGCCTGTGGGTTACGGCGCTGCATTTCCTGCTTAGCGTTGCCCACCAAGCCTGAAAGCATTGGGCCCCAACCCAATGCCGGAGGCGTCATGTTCAAACCCGCCCTGTTTACCTTGCTGATACTGCCCTCACTCCCCGCCCACGCGCTGGACACCCACCCGCTACCGCCTGAACAATTGCTCACGCTGGGCACCAAGCTGGCTGCCCACGCCGGCAGCAACCAATGGCAGCAGTTGTGGCAGCGAACCCGCGCAGCTGGCCATTTGCAACCCGAACCTGGGCGCGCCTACTTCACGCTATCGCAAGCGCAATTGCCACAGCTTGCCCGCGAGACCTTGACCAAGGCAGACCAGGTCGAAGCCCAGAACAATACCTTCGCACTCTACCGCCGCGCTTTCCCTGGGCAGGTCGTCGGCATGCTCGATGAGCAACCCCTCAATGCCTTCTGCCTCGTCATCGACTGGCGCAGCCTGCCCCAGAACATGACCGACTCCCCCTATGCCTATCTCAGCAGCGCAAGCCTGGTGCAGGGCTACCCCTGCCCTTGAGGGTACCGGCACCCTCACTGCTCGTGGAAAAGCGACCTATTGAGAAATCAATGCCTTAAGGGCGGCGGTGAAGCGATGTCCTACAAACAGCTAAACCGTTGCCTTCAAATAGCGCTCACGGAGGCTACAAACACCAGCCCACTTGGCGCCTAGCGACGGTATTCGTCGCTCACTGACAATTCAGCCATGCCAACGACTGAACAGCGCTGGTAATCGCTGACCCGCCCCGGGTCTTCAAAGCATCGCGCCCCACCTACCGCGAGGGAGCCTCCCATGGAATTGCCAGATCTCACCGCCATCGACATCAGCCAACTGCCGCATTCGCTGCAGGCCTTGATCGAATGCGTCGGTATTGAAAACGCCTACCAGCTGACCTGCGCCTACGGTGGCAGGCCCAAGTACATCCCCAAGCACCGCGAACGGACCAAGCTCGCTGACGTACTCCCTGGCGCAGCCCTCGATGCCTTGATCAAGCGCTTTGCCGGCGTGGCCCTGGAAATCCCCAAGGCAGACCACTTCCTGCGGCAGTTGCGCAACCTGCAAATCCAGAAAGAAAGCGCTGATGGCTTGTCACGCAGCCTGCTGGCCGACAAGTACGGCTTGAGCCTGCGCCAGATCGGCAACATCCGCCGTCAAGAGCCTTGCGCTCGCTGACGGCAATCACCCTGGCCGCCCGTTGACGGCCACATTTGCAACATCAACCACAGAAAGAGAATCCCGCTATGTCCATAGACAGCAGCCTTATCGGATCCGTCATCAATGCCTTGCCCATGGACCGGATGATCGCCGGCCCGCTTCAAGCCATGGTTCAGGCTCAGGTCACTGCAAGCAAGTCCTATGCCGACTTCCTCATGCAGGTGTGCGTGCAGGACGGCAAGGCGGTCGCCATCCAGTTCGACTATGACGAAACCATCGTCGATGAGCAGGGCGACTACAAAGGTATCGTCAGCAAGTCCATGAAGGTGCCGCTGATGGCGGCCATCACCCACCCGAACATTGTCATCGAAGAGGGTAAAGTCGAGTTCGAACTGACCATCAGCCAGGCGGCCGAAGATTTCAGCGATTCTGCCAAGAGCGGCGACATTGCTGGCGCCCTGGGCTGGGGCCCGTTCAAGCTGGAGATGAAAGGCAGCATTAGCCACAAGTCCACGCAAACCCGCAAGACCGATACCCGCGCCCGCTATGCATTCAATACCACGTTGCGCCGCCAGGATCCGCCAGAGGCGATGATGAGGGTCATCGATTTTCTTACCGATGCCGCCACCAAGCCGACGGTTGTGCCCAAGGCGACCCTGGCAAGCCCTGACGCCATTTCGACCGACGGTGTCCTGACGGGTACACCGTCGCCAGCCAACAATCAGCCGGCAACCCCGACTCCATAACTGGCGTCAATTATCAGCAGCCCCCCTGAATGACCGCCCCGCTGCCACGGCGGGGCGCTCCTGCCCCTGGAGCGATTGATTGGAAAAGCCACCAGCCCCCATGACAGCCATTGACCTTCGGGATATCACCCGGGGCCTTCAAGAAGCCGCAGCAGCCACCAACAGCCTTATTGCCCAGCAATACATCAACCTGTTCGACCAGTTCTTCGATATCGACCCCCAGGCCCTCGGCGCGCCAATGAAGGCCAAGATGGTGGAAGTCGCCATGGACGAAAACCATATTATTCGCGTGCCATTGTTCGCCCTGGTTTCGCCCAAGGGGCTGGCCTTGGAGCGCATGCAGGTTGACCTATCGGTGCGGGTGAATAGCACGGAGGCCCTTCGCGCCCTGCAGGCGGAAAGCGAGCGCGACAGCACCGCAGCCTTCAAGGTGACGATCGGCGCGCAGGGCCGCCAGGGTGATGCCCGCGACCCCGATGAAGTGCAGATCCGCATGCAGTTTCAAGCCAGCGAACCGCCCGAAGCCCTCAATCGCCTGATCGAGGAATACACCAAGCTGATCACCCCCGCCCGCAAGCCCCGCATCCCGCCTGCCACCGACACCAACGAGTTCGTCGAGGCTGCAACCGTACGCTGACGGCAGCCCTCAGAAGTCGCGTTTGTAGAAGATGTCCAGCGAGCTCGCCAGCCCGCTGGCCGCTTCCAGGTAAACCTTTTTGCTGAGCTTGTAGCGCAGCGCGATGGTGTTGGCCGGCTCGAATACCCCTACCCCGTACCGCAGGCTGAGCTTCTCGGTCAGGTTACCGCTGGCCACCACACTGGTTGTGTTGCCGGAGCCTTCGGTGTCCAGCTGGAAATCTTCAATACCCAGGCCCGACGCCAGGCTACCGGTAATCCCGGCGCTGCCAGCCAGCCCCAGGCCCAGCGCAGCTTCAGCAAGCATGTTGTTGTCTTCACCCGAGGTGCCAAGGGGGCGACCCAGCACCAGGTAGGACAGCGCTTGTTCCTGGCTCATGGCCGGTTCGGAGAACACCTTGGTGGTGGGTTGCTCGGCGCTACCACTCAGGCGAATCCCGGCGATCACATCATCCACTTGCCGGATGGCTTCGATATCCAGGTAAGGCTGATCGATAGGCCCGGCAAACAGCAGGCGTGCCCGGCGAATGGTCAAGCGCTGGCCATAGGCGCGGTAGCGCCCATCGGCCAGGCTCAGTTCGCCGCGGGTGTCCATGTTGTCGCCGATGTGCACGTGGCCGAGCAGGTTGGCGGTCAGACCAAAGCCTTTGAACGACAGCTTGTCCTGCCCCACCTCCACATCGATATCCATGGCCATCGCCATGGGCGGCTTGCCCTCCTCGGTCTGGTGGCCGACGATGACGGTGTCATCCGACACCTTGACGGTTGACGGCGGCAGCTCACGCACGGTGATGTTGCCCTTGGGCACCAGGACCTTGCCGGCGACTGCCAGCTTGTCGTCGATCAGGCGCAGGTTGAGGTCTGGCGATACCTCGAGCGTTGCGTAGGGTTCGACCGTGACCGGCAACTGCTGGCCTTGCAAACGTACATCCATGCCCAGCACCTGGCCCCAGGTCAGCTGGCCGGTCAGCCGCGCCCTGCCCGCCTCGCCACTGCGCCAGCCACCACTGAGCTGCACCTGCTCGCCAGCGATCAGGGCTTGCAGCGACAGGTCCTGCACACTCACCGGCAGCTCGGCGCCACTGACCTCGCCGCCACTGAGCAGCAAGTTGCCGTTGACCTGCGGGGCCAGCAAGGTGCCGGACAACCGGCCACTGCCATTCAGTTGCCCGGCCAGGCGCTCGACCATGGGCACGAACGGCCGGGCAATCGACAGGTCCAGGCCGGCAAGGCGGAAGTCGCCGGACAGCGGCTTGTCCTTGGCCAATGGGTCGATGCGCGCATTCAGGGTCAGCTCGCCAAGGCGCTCGCCCCGGAAATTCAGGCGTGTATCGATACGGCGCGGCGCCAGGGTGCTGTCCAGGCGCAAGGCCTGGTAGGGGAAGTCGACCCAGCGCGCCTTGTCGCGCACCTTCAGTGTGCCACCACTGGCATCGATGCTGAAGGTCCCCTTCGGGCCGCTGGCGGGAATGTCCAGGTTCACATCAGCATTGAGCAGCCCCTGCCAGGCAAAATCTTTCGGCAGCCATTGGGCCAGGCTGTCCAGTGGGAACTGCTTGAGGTGGTAACGCAGGCGCGGCTCCGGTGCCAGGCGTTGATCCTCGCCACACAAGCTGGCCTGGCCGGAGCGCCAGCAGTGGGCACCGAAGTCCAGCTGGCCGCTGGCCAGGCGCTGCAGGCGAGCCGGCGCCTGCAGCTGCCAGTCCTGTCCGCCGGCCTGGATCCTGCCGCTGGCCAAGCGGCCACGCCAATCACCCTTGCTCAACTGGCCGTCCAGCCCCAGGGCGAGCTTCAGCTGCGGGCCGTCAAGCCCAAGCGTCAGCGCCTGCTGGCGGATATCGCCCTTGCCGTTGGCCTGCAAGGTACCCAGGACCGTATCGCCCAGGCGAATGCCATTAGCCTTGAGATCGATCACACCGCGCTGGGCATTGTCCAGGCGCGCGTCCAGGTCAAGGCGCTGAATACGGTTCTGTTCCTGGGCCAGTTGCTGCCCCAGCAAGGTCAAGGTGCCCTGCGGTGCAGCCAATGTACCGCTGACGTCCAGCCGGCCCTTGGCCTGGCCCTGAAGCCCGGGCCACAGCTGCCCCAGCCGCGGCAGGTCGAGGTCGACACGCCCGGCCAGGCGTTGTTGCAGGCTGCCACTGCCATTTATGCGGTTGTCGCCCAATTGCACCGCAAGGGCGCCGAGCGTCCAGTTTTGCCCGGCGCCTTCGGCCTCGACCTTGAGTATGGCCGGCTGGCCTCGCAGGCGGCCTTTCAGGTCAAGCTGCGCATCGAGGGTAAGCTGCTCATCCTTCATCTCGCCTTTGCTGCGCAACGGGCCGGCCAGCGTACCCGGCAGCTCCGCGAGCCAGTAGGCCGGGTCGAGGGCCGACAATTGCAGGTCGACGTCCCAGGCCAGGGTATCGGCAAAGCGCACAGCGACGCTGCCGGCAGCCTTGCCCTGCCCCGCCGTGAGCGCAAGCTGTGGCAAACGTACCTGGCTCAGGTCGCCCTCGAACGGGCTGGCCAGTGTGAATGCCCCGGCAGGGCCGTCGAGGTCACCATTGAAGGTGCCTTGGTAATTGCCGTCACGGTATTGCACCTGGGCATTGAAGCGCTTGAGGGTCACTTCAGGTGGCGTTTCCAGCGGGTAAAGGCGTAGCCAGGGGAAGTCCTGCCAGTCGAGTTGGGCATCAGCCAGCAAGCCCTTTTGCCAGTCAACGCTGGCCTGCAGCTTGACCCGTTGGGCATCGCTGGCCATAAGGTCAAGGGCCTCCAGTTTCGCCCCTTTGGCATCGACCTTGCCCGCAAGCTGCAAGGCGATCGGCGCCTGTTCGGCGGGCAGGCTGGCGTTACCGGACAGCTGATAGCCCTTGAGCAAGTCGCCCTTGGCATCAAGCGTGAGCTGGTTCAGTTGCAGGGTGTCTGGCAGCGATGCCGAAGGTTTGAAGGCGTCGGAGCTGATGTGCAAGGCCGCCGGGAGGTGTTCGGCCAGGGCTTGCAGCTCGCCGGTCAGCCGCGCGTTCAGGTAGCCGCTGCTGGTGCCGTCGAGCTCGAGGGTTTTCTGCAGCTCACCCTTGGCGGTCACTGCCAGTTGCCACGCCTGCCCTTGCACGGCAGGCAATTGCACCTGCCCTTGTAGCTGCACGGGCCAGTCGCCCTCGGGCTGCACGTCGCCCTGCACATCCACGTGCAGATCATCGCGTTGCAACTGCAGGCTGTCGACCCGCAGCCCCGTGGCTGTCCAGTGCGCCGCCAGGTGCAGGTCGCCCAGCAGGTCGCTGCCATCCAGGCGCAGCTGGCCAACCTTGACCTCGCCCAGCTCGATGGCCAGCGGCAGGCGCAACGCCGGCAGCTGCAGCGGGCCAGTGTCTGCAGGTTGTTCGCTCGGCGCAAAGGCCATGTCGATGCGCTGGGCGTGCAACTGATCGATGCACAGTTTGGCGCGCAACAAACAGGCTGGCGACCAGTTCAACAGCGGTGCCTGCACCTCGACCCGGCTGCCAGCGTCGCTCCAACTCAAGCGACTGGCCTGCCAGGTTCCGCCAAGGCGCCCCTGAAAATCGTTGACCTCAAGGCCCGGTACGCGCGCGAGCAGCCAACGGCTACCGCCCTCGGTACCCAGCAACATGCCGGCTGCCAGAACAACGAGCAGCACACTGCCGAGCATGCCCAGCAGAATGAATTTCAACACACGCATCACAGCTCAGGCCCCATGGAGAAGTGCAGGCGAATTCCACCGTCGTCATCGAGGGCCTTGGCCAGGTCCAGGCGCAACGGCCCGACCGGGGAGACCCAGCGCACACCAAAGCCGACACCTGTCTTGAGGCTAGGCAGTTCCAGCGTATTGAACGAATTACCTTGGTCGACGAAGGTCGCCACGCGCCACTTTTCGGTCAGCGAGTACTGGTATTCGACACTGCCCGCCACCAGGTAGCGGCCACCGATGCGGTCGCCGTCGCTGTTTTTCGGCGACAGGGTTTGGTAGTCATAGCCGCGCACGCTCTGGTCGCCACCGGCGAAGAAGCGCAGTGACGGCGGGATGTTGTTCTTGTAACCGTTGGTGGCGCTGCCGCCGAACTGCACCCGGCCAAGCAAGCGGTGGTTGTGGCCCAGGGTGGTCAGGCCCTTGAGCAGGACATTGCCGTGCAACAGGTTGGTGTCGGAAACCAGCCCCTCCTTGGCCACCTGGGTATCGAACTGCAGGCGGTAGCCGTTGTGCGGGTCTATGCGGTTGTCGCTGCGCAGATAAGAGAAGCTCACACCCGGCATCAGCAGGTTGCTCAAGCCCGAATCGTCACCCAGCCGATACTCTTCGCGCTGGTACTTGAGCGAGATCACCCGCTGCCAGCCGCTGGGCAACTTGCTGTGCCATTCGGGGCCCACTGTCAGCAATTTACTGAGCGTATCGGTGCCGGCGATTTCTTCGTTCTGGTAACCGCCCGCGAAGCGCAGCTTGTCGGTCAGCGGCGGGTCCAGCGGCACGTCGTACCATAGGCCAACGTTCTGCCGGGGTGCCGAGAGTTCCGTCTCCCAGCCATAGCTATGGCCTTGGGGGTTGACCCAATGGCGCGTCCAGTTGGCCTTGCCGCGCGGGCCGACGTCGGTCGAGAAGCCAAGGCCCAGGCCCATGGTGCGCGGCTTGCGGATATCGAGGCGAACGTCGACGGGGATTTGTTCCGCCACCGCAGCGGTAGGCGCGGCATCCACCCGCACGCCCTCGAAATAGCCGCTGGATTGCAGGTCGTTGTTCAGTTCGGCGATCAGTTCGGAATCGTAGGGGGTGCCCGGTTTGAATGACACCATGCGTTGCAGCAGGTCTTCGTCCAGCGGCGTGTCACCGCTGAACCTGACCGCCCCCAGGCGATAGCGTGGGCCGCTTTGGTACACCAGCTCGATGTCGGCCACCCCGGCCTGCGGGTCGACCGCCAGGCGCTGACGGCTGAAGCGGCCGCTGAAGAACCCATAGCGCGAAGCCTGGTTCTGGATCAGCCGCTTGGCGTCTTCGTACGCGCCATGATTGAGTGGCTCGCCGGCGCGCAGGGTTTTGCTGTCGGGTACGCGAAATGCCTTCATCTCGCTGGCCGGCCCTTCGATGCGCACGGTCACGTTGCGCAGGCGCACAGGCTCACCGGGGTCGATGTGGATGATCAGCTTTGCCGGTTGGTCGGCCTTGGCGGGCGGCTGGACCTCGGTGTCGATCTGCGCCTGATAGTAGCCAAGTGCCTGCGCGGCCTTGCGCGCCTGCTCCTGAGCCCCGCGACTGAAGCGCAGCAGCGCCTCTTCATCGCGGTCACCAAGGGTACCTATATAGCCTTCGACATTGGCTTTGAGCGCCTTGTTGGCTGGCTTTACCTGCACCAGCAATTCGCTCTGGCCCCATGCTGCGAAACTGGCGGCCCAGAAAACCAGGCCCCAGGTTAGTCTTCCTGAATACGTCATGCGGCGCATGCTACCAGAGCCAGGCGCTCAAGGGAGCCGCCTGGCGCCCTTTCAGGCAATTGAGGGCATGGATGACACCGGGTTGGGATGAAAGAACACCCGCTCCCGGATTGGCCCTACAGCCACCTCGCCTATCTCTTCATAGCCCTGGCGCTGGTAAAACGCGAGGTAATGCTCGTTACCCGAGTCCAGCACCACACCTTGGGTGTTGGGGTCTTCCGCGCACCAGTCGTGCACAGCCTGTAACAATTGTTCGCCGTAGTGCTGGCCGCGGAACTGCGGGTGCACGCCCAGCAGCGGCAGCACGTGCACCTGATCGGTCGGCAGGCAGCTCATCAGCGCCGCCTGGTACTCCATGTAGCGCCGAGTACAGCGCTGGCCAGTGCCAAGCAGCATGCGCAGGCGCCATGCCCAACTGTCGGCCACCCCCAGCCTGCGCTGCGGCGGCACAATCAGCGCCAGCGCGATCAGGCGGTCGTCCAGCAGCAGGCCGATGGCGGGCAATTGCAGGTAGAAGTGCTGACGCACCCATTCACGCACCATGACCCGCAAACGTCGTTCGTAACCTGGGCGCTGGCCCTCGAAGATGTAGGCAAAGGTGGGCTCGTGGCGGTAGGCGTTGTACAGCAGTGAGCGTGCCTCACGGCTGTAGCCGTCATCGAGCGTGCAGACGCGAGCCTGGGCGGCAGTGGCTTCGGGCATTGCGGGCAGTCCTCCTGGAATGGGCATACAGTGCCTTGGAGGTGCACCGCGGCGCTTCGTTCACCCCTGACTGCACGTTAGCAGTGCCTTTGCCAGGCCGCCACGCTGGTGATCAAGGCCGATGTCGGCTAGCATCCGGCCTTTTACCAGGATTGTCTTTCGATGAAGATCGTCTGTTTCAACATCAACGGCCTGCGTGCCCGCCCGCATCAGCTGGCGGCGCTGATCGAAAAGCACCAGCCCGACGTGATCGGCCTGCAGGAAACCAAGGTCAGCGACGATCAGTTCCCTTTGGCCGACGTGCAAGCCCTGGGCTATCACGTGCATTACCATGGCCAGAAGGGCCATTACGGTGTCGCGCTGCTTTCGCGCCAGGCACCGTTGAGCCTGCACAAAGGCTTTGCCACCGATGAAGAAGACGCCCAGCGCCGCTTTATCTGGGGCACGTTCGCGGATGCGAACGGCACACCGATCACGGTCATGAATGGCTACTTCCCACAGGGCGAGAGCCGTGACCACCCCACCAAGTTCCCGGCCAAGCAGCGGTTTTACAGCGACCTGCAGGCGCTGCTGGAGGGGCAGTTCAAGAATGACCAGCCGCTGCTGGTGATGGGCGACATGAACATCTCGCCCCAGGACTGCGACATCGGTATCGGCCCGGACAACGCCAAGCGCTGGCTGAAGACCGGCAAATGCAGCTTCCTGCCTGAGGAGCGCGAGTGGATGGAGCGCCTGAAGGGCTGGGGCCTGGTGGACAGTTTCCGCCACCTGCACCCAGAGGTCGCCGACCGCTTCAGCTGGTTCGATTACCGCAGCCGTGGCTTTGAAGACGAGCCCAAGCGTGGCCTGCGCATCGACCTGATCATGGCTTCGCAGCACTTGGTGCCGCGCATCAAGGCAGCGGGTGTGGACTATGACCTGCGCGGGATGGAGAAACCTTCGGACCATGCGCCGATCTGGCTGGAATTGAGCTGATCGAATGCGGCCTTTCGCGGGGCATGCCCGCGAAAGGCTGCTGCGGCACAGGCTACAGCCCGAGCCTCAACGCTTCCCCCACCCCCGCCCCACGCACATCATCCGCGGCACTGACCAGGGCAAAGTTGTATGCCCCATGCGACCAGTAGCGCGCCTCCAACTGCCCATCGACCCGCTGCCCCTGCGGCATGCGCTCGTAACGCTGGCCTGGTGAGCGCAGGAACAGGCTGATGCGCTGGCCCGCGCGGTCCTGAAACACCAGCAACGCCGCCGGCCCCTGCTCGTTGCTCAGCAACCGCGCGCCCACCGGCTGGAAGCCGTAGCCGGTCAGGTCGGGCAATTGCCCTACCCGGTTGAAATGCCGGCCAAGCCAATCGCGCAACTGCGTCGGGTCACTGGCCTGGATATCCAGCGCCTCGCTGCCAGCAAACAACCGATGCGCCTGCACCGCATCGGCCATCGGCAATTCATTGCCTGCCAGCGTCACCTGGCGCGCTTGCCAGCCACCCAGCCCGCCCACCCCCAAAGCCAGCAGCAGCACCGCCGCCGAAGCCAAACGCCGCTGCCGACGTTGGCGCAAGCGCCGCTGCACCTGGCCCAGGTCGAGCTGCGCCGCCCCCGGCTGCTCGCCAAAGCCAGCCAACGCCGCCCGCAGGCGCCGGGCATCGTTGCGCCAGGCGTCGATGCGTGCGGCTTCCTGGGGGTTGGCCGCCAGCCACGCCTGCACCTCGGCACGGCGCGGCGGCGTGAGCCGGTCGTCGACATAGGCGTGCAGTTCGTCTTCGCTGGGAATCAGGCGTGTCATTTGAGTCTCCGCAAGGCCGGGGGCTGGGGGTTGCCCTCGGTCAGTTCACGCAAGGCGGCACGGGCGCGGGACAGCCGCGACATCACGGTGCCGATGGGGATCTGCAGCGCGACGGCCGCCTCCTTGTAGCTCAGCCCCTCGATACTGACGAGCAACAGCAAGGCGCGCTGCTCGGCCGACAAGCGCGCGAAGGCTTGCAGGTCGGCCTGGGCCAGCACAATGTTCTCAATGTTCCCGCCGAGGGCTTCCTCTTCGCGTTCGGCATGACCGAACCACGACAGCCAACGCGCATGCAGGCGTTCGCGGCGTTTACCGTCGAGAAACAGCCGATAAAGGATGGTGAACAACCACGCGCGCAACGCATCGGCGTCGCGTTGCTGGCTGCTGCGGGCCAAGGCACGCTCGACGGTGCCCTGCACCAGGTCATCGGCACTGCCCGGCTCACGGGTCAGCCACAGGGCAAAGCGGCGCAGGCGCTGCAGTAATTCGCGCCACTGCTGTTCGTCCAGGTCGTGCATGGCTAGTTACCGGCCTTTGGGGTTATTCAGTGTATGGGGCAGACGCCTGGCAACAAAATCTATTCCCACCGGTGGAATAACTTTTCTGCTGCCGCGTCGTACCGGCATCTTCACTGAACCGGACAAACACCATGAACTCACCCTTGCATGGCCCGAAGAAGGCTTTGCGCCTGGCGGGTATCGGCGCTGTGATGCTGGCCCTGGGCGCCGGCTTTGCTTATGCCGCAGGCTGGATCGGCGGGCCGCAGCTCACCCCGCAACGCATCATCGACACCTTCGAGGCCCAGGCCGGCCACTATGCGGGCTACCGTAAAAACCACGCCAAGGGCCTGTGCGTCAGTGGCTACTTCCAGCCCAGCGGCCAGGCCGCGGCACTGTCGACGGCGCGTGCGTTCAGCCAGCAACACGTGCCAGTGATCGGCCGTTTTGCAATCGGCGGCGCCAACCCGTTCGCCCCGGATACCGCCGTGCCGGTACGCAGCTTGGCCATCCAGCTGAGCACTGACGACGGCCAGGTGTGGCGCACGGGGATGAACAACCCGCCAGTGCTGGCCGTGAGCACGCCCCAAGGGTTCTACGACCAGGTGCTGGCCAGTGCACCGGACCCTGCCACCGGCAAACCGGACCCGGCAAAGCTGCAGGCGTTCTTTGCCGCTCACCCGGAAAGCGCAGCGTTTCGCCAATGGGCTGCGGGCTACAAAGCCAGCGACAGCTTCGCCAGCACCCAGTACCACAGCATCAATGCGTTCCGCCTGATCGATGCCCACGGCACTGCCCACCCGGTGCGCTGGCAACTGGAGCCACAAACCCCATTCGCGGCGCTGCCCGGCCAGGTCGATGACAAGCGGTTCCTGCAACACGACCTGCAGCAGCGCCTGGCCCAGGGCCCACTGCGCTGGACCCTGCGTCTGGTGCTGGCCGACCCGGGCGATGCGCAGGACGACCCCGCTCGCCCCTGGCCCGCCGAGCGTAAAACTGTCGATGCCGGCACCCTGGTCATCGAACAGGTGGATGCCCAGGAGCAAGGCGCCTGCCGTGACTTGAACTTCGACCCGTTGATCCTGCCCAGCGGCATTCAGCCGTCCGATGACCCGATCCTCGCCGCCCGCTCGGCTGCCTATTCGGAATCCTTCAACCGCCGCAGCCGCGAATCGCTCGGCGCAGGAGCCCACCCATGAAACCCGAAGCTTTCCACCCGCTGGCCCGCCTGCTGCACTGGCTGATGGCGATATTGATTCTGGCCATGCTGTTCATCGGCGTGAGCATGGTGGGCGACCTGTCGCTGCGCCACCCCACACTCGTCGAATTGCACAAGGCAACTGGCCTTGCACTGCTGGTGCTGGTGATCGTGCGCATCGGCCTGCGCCTGGCGCTGCCACACCCACCGCTGCCACGCGACCTGCCCGCCGTGCAGCGCATCGCCGCTGGCGCATCGCACCTGCTGCTGTATGGCCTGATGCTGGCCATGCCGCTGCTGGGTTGGGCGATGCTGTCGGCCGGCGGCTACCCACGCCCTTTGCAACTGCCCGCCATCGCCCCGCACGACCTGCAGCTGTACGCAATACTTCGCCAGGCACACGGCTGGGCCGGCTACCTGTTGTTCGCCACGGTGCTGGTGCACCTGGGCGCGGCTTTGATGCATGCCCTGGTGCGCCGGGACGGGGTGTTGCGTAGCATGTGGCCAGGCCCCCTGCGGCGCAGCGAATGATGGCATGCGCCACAGGGCAGGCTCGACAAACGATAAATGCTCTCATTAAGCTGAGTGGTTTCTGCTCAACTGCCCTGGACTGCCAACATGAATGCCGCAAAGGACCCTGCCACCCTTACCCCAGCCGCCACGCTGGACTTACGCCCCCTGCTGCTGGCCACCATGGCCTGCACCATGTCGATGATGGCCTTCGTCGCCCTGATCGGGCCCATCGCCCGCCTGCTCGGCATGGCCACCTGGCAAGCCGGTGCGGCGGTGACCGTGGCCGGCGTGGTCTGGGTGCTGCTGGCCCGCCCCTGGGGCCGCGCGGCCGACCGCCTGGGCCGTCGGCGCATCCTGCTGCTGGGCAGTGCCGGGTTCACCGTGGCCTACTGGCTGTTGTGCCTGTTCGTCGAAGGCGCTCTGCGCTGGCTGCCTGGGGCGACGTTGGCGTTTGTCGGGCTGATGATCGCGCGCGGCTGCATCGGCGCCTTCTATGCGGCCATACCGGTGGGTTGCAATGCGCTGATCGCCGACCATGTCGGGCCGCAACAGCGGGCCCGGGCCATGGCGTCGCTGGGCGCGGCCAACGCCGTTGGCCTGGTGCTGGGCCCGGCACTGGCGGCGCTGCTCGCACGGCATAGCCTGAGCCTGCCGTTCCATGTGATGTCGCTGCTGCCCGCCAGCGCATTTCTGGTGCTGCTGTTCAAGCTCAAGCCGCAACCGCTGGCAGTCAGCCATGCGCCCAGCCTGGTGCGGCTGAGTGACCCACGTTTGCGCCGGCCGCTGCTGGTGGCGTTCAGCGCCATGCTGAGCGTGACGGTGTCGCAGATCATCGTCGGTTTCTTCGCCCTCGACCGCCTGCAGCTGGGGCCGGCCGAGGCCGCCCAGGCGGCCGGTATTGCCCTGACCACGGTGGGGGTGGCGCTTATCCTCTCGCAGGTACTCCTGCGACAACTGGAGTGGCCGCCGCTGAAAATGATCCGCGTCGGCGCCACGGTGTCTGCGCTGGGCTTCGCCGCTGGCGCACTGGCCACCAGCGCGCCTTGGCTGTGGGGTTGCTACTTCGTCGCCGCTGCCGGTATGGGCTTTGTATTCCCGTCGTTCTCGGCGCTGGCGGCCAATGCCATGCAGGCGTCCGAACAAGGCGCCACTGCCGGCTCCATCGGCGCTGCACAAGGCATGGGCGCGGTGATCGGCCCGTTGGCCGGAACGCTGGTCTACGCGCTTGATCCACGCCTGCCGTTCCTGGCGGTGGCCCTGCTTTTACTGCTGGTCGGGCTATGGCCAATGCCGCGCGAACGACGCGCCTGACAAGCACAGCGCGCAAGCGTGCAGAGTGTGTTTTAATGCGTCGCTCATTATTTTTAACACCTCTGATTACAAGGCGGCTATGGACACGGGGACACGACTCAAACTGGTGCGTGAACGCAACAGCCTTTCCCAACGGGAACTGGCCCGCCGTAGCGGGCTGACCAATTCGACCATCTCGCAGATCGAACAGAACCGCGTCAGCCCCTCGGTCAGCTCACTGAAAAAGCTGCTTGAAGGGATCCCGATGACCCTGGCGGAGTTCTTCAGCTTCGACGAGCCGGTACGGGAAGAGCGCTTCGTGTTTCGCGCCAGCGAGCAGCCTGACCTGGGCCGCAATGGCCTGCGCATGCTGCTGGTCGGGGCCAGTGTGGAGGCCCGGCAGATGCGCATGCTGCGCGAACTGTATGCACCGGGCGCCGACTCTGGCGAGCCGATCGTGCATGCCGAAGGCGAGGAATGCGGGCTGGTCACACGCGGCACCGTGGAGCTGTGGGTCGATGGCCAGGTCAGCATCCTCAACTCGGGCGATGGCTACTACATCCCCACAACCTTGCCGCACAGCTTCAAGAACATCGGCCAGGACGAGGCGGAGATCATCAGCGCCAATACCCCGGCCAACTTCTGATCTGGCTGTGAGCCGTCCGGCCCCTTCGCGAGCACGCCCGCGAAGGGGCCGGCACTGTCATGCACCGGCTTGCTGCCTCAGCGCAGCCTCGACGAAATCCAGGCGATCCTGGCCAAAGTACATCTGCCCTTCGACAAAACAGGTCGGTGCGCCAAACACACCGCGCTCCACCGCCTCCTCCGTGGCCTGCTTGAGTGCCGCCTTCACCTCACCGTCAGTGGCCAGAGCCTGCAGTTCGGCCGGGTCGAACCCGGCCTCTCCAAGCACCTGAGCCAGCACGGCGTTATCTGCAAGGTTTCGCCGCTGCGCCCACAGCCCGTTGAACAGCGCCGCCAGCAACGCCTCGAAGCGTTCCGGCGAGCGCAGCTGCAGGCCGATCACGCCACGCATCAAGGCCAGCGTATTGAGCGGAAATCCGGGCGGCAGCCCGAACGGCACGCCATAGCGCATCGCATAGCGCCCCAGGTCGGTGAACATGTAGCGGCCCTTGGCGGGGATCATCGCAGGCGATGCATTGCCCGTTGCCTGAAACACCCCGCCGAGCAGCATCGGCCGATATCGCAGGGTAGCGCCATGGCGAGCGCACAGCGCGGGGAGCTGGGTCCAGGCCAGGTAACTGGCCGGGCTGCCCAGATCGAAGAAGAATTCAACGGTTTTGCTCATGCAGCACACTCCTTTGACGAGTCGGGGGCTTACCAGCGCTCCATCCACGGGCGCAGGTCGAGTTCGAAAGTCCAGGCATCGCGTGGCTGCGCGTGCAGGAACCAGTAGCTGTCGGCGATGTGAGCGGGGTCGAGGATGCCGTCCTGGTCCTTGAGGGCATAACGCTCGGGGAAGCTGTCACGGATAAACGCAGTGTCGATGGCGCCGTCCACCACCACATGGGCAACATGAACATTGCGTGGCCCCAGTTCACGCGCCATGCTCTGGGCCAGGGCGCGCAGGCCGTGCTTGGCCCCCGCAAAAGCGGCAAACCCGGCCGCACCGCGCGTGCCAGCGGTAGCGCCGGTAAACAGAATGGTGCCGCGTTCGCGGGCAACCATGCGCCGCGCCACGGCCTGGGCGGTAAGGAAGCCGGCAAAGCAGGCCATCTCCCAGATCTTGAAGTACTTGCGCGGTGTTTCCTCAAGAATGCTGCACGGCACATTGGCGCCAATGTTGAAGACAAAAGCATCAATCGGACCGATATCGCGCTCGATGGTCTCGACCAGCTCGGCAACCTCCTCTTCCTTGCGCGCATCCGAGCCAAAGCCGTGGGCCTGCCCACCCGCCGCACGGATTTCATCCAGCAAGGGCTGCAGCTTTTCCGCCTGCCGGCGCGTCACGCAGGCGGTATACCCCTCGCGGGCAAAGCGCTTGGCGATTTCGCCACCAGTGGCATCCCCCGCCCCGATCACCAGCACCACTTTTTGTTGTTTTGTCATGCGCGCCCCTATTGATGAATGATCGTTTAGTAAACGAACGCTATGTTATGATCCGCGCCATCGTCAAGCCCGCGCGTAGAGGTTTCCGTGCGCTATTCCACTGACCACAAGCAACAGACCCGTGACAGGTTGCTGGCCAGCAGCGGCGCGCTGGCCAAGCGCGGCGGCTTTGCCAGCACCGGTGTCGCCGGGCTGATGAAGGCCATCGGCCTGACCGGCGGCGCCTTTTATAACCACTTCCCGTCCAAGGACGACCTGTTTACCGAAGTGGTCCGCCAAGAGCTTTGCAACAGCCCGTTGGCGCGCCTGGCCACCCAGGGTGCCAGCCGCGAGCGCCTGGCGCGCTGCCTGCAGCAGTATTTGAGCCTCGCGCACCTGCACAACGCTGAAGGCGGCTGCCCGTTACCCCCCCTTGGCGTCGAGATCGCCCGGGCCGAGCGGCCGGTGCGTGAACAAGCCGAACATTGGCTGGTGGGCCTGCATGCCGCCTGGAGCCAAACACTGGAAGATGAGGCACTGGCCTGGGCGCTGATAAGCCAATGCGTCGGGGCATTGGTGGTCGGGCGCATGCTGGCCAGCGAAGCCGTACAAACTCAAGTGCTGGACGCCAGCCGCCACTTCGTCGACAGGGCCCTGAATGAGAGCCGCTAGCCTGCTGTCTGCGTTGTTGCTGAGTACACCGGCCTGGGCCGAGCAGGCTTGCCCACCTGGGCAATATCAGGTCTGCCTGATGGGTTGCTTCTGCGCGCCGATCGACCCCGGCCAGGCGGGCCAGGTGCTCAAGGACGTCGAGGTGATGGCCTCCAGCAGCCTGGCCTTCGCGTTGCGCCAAGCCCGCGACGAAGCAACGGCCAGCGGCAGCGAGCCGATCCCGTTGCATATTCGTGCCCAGCTCGAACCCTGGTATGACTTTGCCGTGCTCGATGCGGCGCGGTACCGGGTTGGCGACGAGCAGCAGATCAGCGCCGCCAACGCCTTGTTGCAGAACCCGGATGTGAATGCGGTGACGCTGATCGACACCATCATCTTCCGCCATGCCAGCGATGCCGAGGATAACGTGGCGCTGTGGGCGCACGAGCTCAAGCATGTGCAGCAGTACCAGGAACTGGGGGTGGAGGCGTTTGCCACAGGCTATACGCGCAACTACGAAGCGCTGGAGGGACCGGCTTACAAGATCGAGGCCGAAGTGGCGAAGGCGCTGCGCCAGCGCAGTTCGGGGCAGGCGCGTTAGCATGTACCGGCCTTGAGCAGGCCGGTACGACACCCTGTATTCGTCAGGATGAAGCCGTGGAGGCCTCGCCCTCCTCTACCCGGCTGGCATAGCGCTGGGCCAGCACCGCACACACCATCAACTGGATCTGATGGAACAGCATCAGCGGCAAGATCATCGCCCCGATGCCACTGCCCACGAACAGCACCTGCGCCATCGGCACCCCGGTCGCCAGGCTCTTCTTGGACCCTGCAAACAGAATGGTGATGCGGTCTTCCAGGTTGAAGCCCAGCACCTTGCCCAGCAGGCGCGTCCCTAACAGCACCACTGCCAGCAGTATGCCGCACACGGCGAACAGCCCCGCCAGGTGCTGCGGCGATACCGTGTGCCACAACCCGGTAACCACGGCCTCGCTGAACGCGGTGTAGACCACCAGCAGGATCGAGCCCTGATCCACCACCTTGAGCCAGCGCGCATTGCGCTTGACCCAGGCACCGATCCAGCGCCGCGCAATCTGCCCGGCGACGAAGGGCACCAGCAACTGCAGGGTAATCTTCAGCACCGCATCCAGCCCCGAGCCGGTATCACCACTGGCACCCAGCAACATCACCACCAGCAGCGGGGTCAGGAAGATACCGATCAGGCTGGAGGCCGCAGCGCTGCAGATGGCCGCTGGCACGTTGCCCCGTGCCAGCGACGTGAAGGCAATGGCTGACTGCACGGTGGCCGGCAATGCGCACAGGTACAACACGCCCAGGTACAGCTCGTTACCCACCAGCGGTACGAACAATGGCTTGAAGGCCAGCCCCAGCAACGGGAACATCACGAAGGTGCAGGAGAACACCAGCGCATGCAGGCGCCAGTGCCCGGCACCGGCGATTATTGCCTCGCGCGACAGTTTGGCACCGTGCAGGAAGAACAGCAGGCCAATGGCCAGGTTGGTCAACCAGCCGAAATAGACGGCGCCGTCGCCCGAGCAGGGCAGCACGGTGGCGATGAACACCACCCCGAGCAAGGCCAGGGTGAAGTTGTCGAGCAACATGCGCAAATACTTCATGACTACTTCCATCTTGTCGTTGTGCAGGGGCAGACAATAAGGTGTGGCGCTTTTTCCTGCTAACGCCGGAACCCCCACCGGTGTCGCTCAACGGACACATACCAGAAAAGGAACGCTGCATGCCCCCACTTCGCCTCGCGTCGCTCACGCTCGCCACGGCTCTGGCCTTGAGCAACATGACGGCGCACGCCGCTGACCCGTTGCAGGTGCAGGTCGACCAAGTCATCCGCCCGCTGATGCAGAAGCAGGATATCGCCGGCATGGCCGTGGCGCTGTACGTCAACGGTCAGGCGCATTACTTCAGCTATGGCGTGGCCAGCAAGGCCGACAAAAAGCCGGTTACCGCCGATACCGTGTTCGAGATCGGGTCACTCAGCAAAACCTACACCGCTACCCTCGGTGCCCTGGCCAGTGCCGAAGGCAAGCTGGACCTTGACGCCCCCGCCAGGCTCTACCAACCCGCCCTTGCCGGCACACCGCTGGGCGAGGCAAGCGTGCTCGAACTCGGCGCGTACAGCGCCGACTGCCTGCCCTTGCAGTTTCCCGACGCCGTGCAGACGCCCGAACAAGTCCTGGACTTCTACCGCAACTGGCAGCCCCGCTCCAAGCACGGCACCCAGCGCTGCTATTCGAACCCAAGCATTGGGTTGTTCGGCGACCTGGCCGCGCGTGCTCAGCAACGGCCCTTTGCCGAGCTGATGAGCCAAAGCCTGCTGCCGCAGATGGGCCTGAAACACACCTACCTGCACGTTCCGGCATCCGCCCAGGGCCTCTATGCGCAAGGCTACGACGCGCAGAACCGCCCGGTGCACGTCGGCCCCGGGCCCTATGCCGATGAAGCCTATGGCATCAAGACCAGCGCCAGCGACCTGCTGCGCTTCGTGCGCCTGCACATGCAGCCGGGCGAGCTGTCACCGGCGTTGCAAAAAGCGACTGCCATCACCCAGTCAGGCCACTTCCAGGTGGGTGCGATGACCCAAGGCCTGGGCTGGGAACGCTACCCCTATCCCACCACGCTCGAGACGCTGATCGATGGCAACGGCCCCCGGCTCATCCGTGAACCCCAAGCTGCTCGCCGCCTCGCCCCAGCGCTGCCGGTGCTAGCCGCCGCCTGGTACAACAAAACCGGCTCGACCGACGGCTTTGGTGCCTACGCGGTGTTCATTCCAGCCGAAGGCAAGGCCATCGTCATGCTCGCCAACCGCAATTATCCCAATGAAGAACGGGTGCGCGCCGCCTACCGAATCCTCACCCACATTGGGGGCTGACAGGCCGTTCAGGGTGGATTGTCCGACAAGATGTAGTGGACAAAAATATTCACTACAAAACGATTGACGCCGCCGATCGGCCTTGGGCATGATGAAGCCGTCTCCCTGATCGGGAGCGGTGGCAAGGGTATTCCAGACGGCTTGCGCGGTAACGCAGCCGTCCGTGGAGAGGGAACTGTCCAAAAGGCAGCGTGAGAAAGCCCCTGTTGCGATGCTGCGGTAGCAGCCTTGGTAGCGCGCTACATCTGTAGCGCCAACTGTGAAAACACCAACAAAAACGGGTAATGGGGGCTTTATGATGAACTTGAACAACAATCCGACCATCGACCAACTGGCTCAGCTGTTCGCCGCACGCAAGGACAAACTTGACGACCACCTGCTGTGGGTCAACCAGACCGGCGAGGTACGCCTCGACCGCCTGCCGCCGAACACGGTCGAAGATGAATTCGAAGCGCACCTGCCCAGCATGCGCGCCCGCTTCAAGGTCTACCGCCGTGGCCAGGGCTACGTCGGCAAGAAGGCCGCCGCCGACACCGAATTCGTCGGCCGCGTGCTGCAGACCCTGCAACAAGAATGGCCCGCCGCCCGTGAGCGGCAGGCAGTCAAGGTGATCGAGCCGCTCAACTGATTGGTCAGTAAGCAGCCTCATCACTTCCAGAGCCCGGCCCGCATAGGCCGGGCTTTTTCATGCCTGCCGACGCTGGCGTTGCCGCGGTGGCAACGCCAGCGCACCGGTCGCCAACGCCCTGGCCCGGTCGACACCCCACACCAGGGCCCGGGTCATGGTCTCGCCTGGCCGTGCTGGGTAGTACTCTTCCAGCAACGCCCTGCCATCCTGGCCATACAGCCCAAGAAACAGCTGCGTGGCGCCAAGCCGTGACAGGCGCACCTGAACATCCAGGGTAGTGCCGTCACTGAGCGCTTCATCATGGCAGCGGCTGTGCAATTGCGTATCGGCCCACTGCCAATAGGTCTCTTCCCTGACTCGCATGGATCACAATCCTCCTTTCCTGAAATTTCACGCAAGAAAAGCACAGCAATTTCGATTCGACGAGCGCTACCCACCAATACCATGAGCAGGGTCAATCAAGGCCAACAAAAACCCCGCCAGCGGGCGGGGTTGTGTGAACGGGTTCACTTTCTGGTCGGAACCCGCGGCGTGAAGCGGCCCTTTTTGCTGCGCTGCAGATGTGCCGGCTGCAGCTGCTCCGAATCGTCCAGGGTCATGTGGGCGAAGCCCAGGCGGAAGGCCGCCTGACCGCAACGCACCTGGCTGTTGATCGGGAACGCATCATTCATGTCTTCGAAAAAGGACTCACTCATGCCCTGTTCTCCCTTCAGTGGCGACCGCGCCGGCACGTTGAGCGTTGCCTGGAAAAACGCGACCTGTGAAAAAGAGACTAGCCGGTCACATGCGGACTGCCCGGCCAAAAGCGCCATAGCCGACCAGTGGCATTTCGCCTTATTTCAACCGCACAGCCGTGCCCGTGGCGAACACCACGACCATGCCGCCTTGTACCGAGGGCATGCTGATTTCAAAATCGACCCCCACTACCGCATCGGCCTGCAACTGCCGTGCCCGCGCCATGAGTTCTACGGTTGCCTGCTCACGGGCCTCGCGCAGTGCGCTTTCCAGCGTCAGTGAGCGCCCGCCGAAGAAGTCGCGAAAGCGCGCGAAGAAATCGCGCACGAAGTTGATGCCCTGCACCGATTCGGAGCTGACTACACCAAGGTATTCCGCAATCGGGCGGCCTTCGAGCTGGCTGGTGGTGGAGATGATCATCGGGAAGCTCCGTTGGCTTGGCAAAAGAGGCCAAGTCTAACAAAGCGTTGGCCCCTTCGCGGCGGTCTGCCGCGAAGGGGCCAACGGGTATCAACACAGCCTTGCTTGCGCCACGGTTAAGCCGCTGCGGCAATCGTCGCGTCAATGCGCAGAGCCGATACATCCCCGAAGAGTGCAGAAGCAGCGGGTTTGGGTGCGAATGCAGCCATTGCATCGACAAGGTTTGCCACGCTCGGCAACGATTGCTCCGCGGCAAACAAGGATGCCTGCGCTGAAAGCACCAGAGCTTCAGGCACGGCAGTCATTTCGGCTGTAACCACAGCCGGCTGCGCGAAGATGAAGTCCTCTGCTGTCACTTGAGCGGTTTCGAGCGCATCCAGGTAAAGCAACTTCACCACACCTTCTTGCCCTGCAGATGATGGAGTATCGACTGCCACGCCATGTATCTGGGCGAAGCCATTGAGCTGGAAGCGTTCATATTTGCTGATTTGCAACTCTTCGAATCGACTGATGCCTACCTGGCTCAGGTCTATCTTGTCGATACCATGCCTGAACCCGCGCAGCGTGTTTTTGTAATCACTCACACCCTCCTGCTTCGCCACCACGAACACGCTGGGCGAAACCGCGGCGGGCATGTAGATTTTGCCTGTGAGAGAAGCTACCAGTTGCCCTGAGTCGTCGCTTGTCAGCGACACGCCACCCGCGCCACCACTCAGCAGTATATTTGCGTTGACCGGTTGTTGGACCTGCCCTTCGGGATTGCCTTCGAAATACCCTGGCGAAGCGGTGAACGCCTCGAGGAAGCGGAAGTTGGCCGGCTGCAGTTCGGCGACGGTTTTACCCTGAAGCCGCAGTGTCTGCCCATTGCCAAGGTCGATCACTGCTGCATCAGCTTCCTGCTGCATCGTCAGGTCAGCAAAACTGCGGTCGCTGAAGCCAATCAGATCGATCACCTCACGAGCGCTCTCGAAAAGCTCGATCGCGTCGTTTCCATCTGCACGTTTATGGATAACGTAGCGGTCAGTACCCTCCCCGCCCCTGAGCAGGTTGTTTCCACGACCGCCATCGAGCAATGCCCCGACAGGCCCCGCTATCAAGGTATCGTCGCCATCCCCACTGATGAGGTTCTGTACGGAGCCAGGGGCGATAGTCAACGCTGCCCCGCCAATGCTGGCACTGCCGCTGATCAAATCCACCGCAATGCTGCGACTGACGGCAGCAGCATTCAACGTGTTGCGCCCTCCCGCCTTGCCGCTGCTGGCATCATCAAGCTGGGACCGCCCAGGGCTCTCGGCCACCAGGTTCGCGTAGTCGTCTGTAAAGTAATAAACGTCATCGAGGGTTGTGGAGCTACCCGCGAGGCGCAGCGCCCAGCGCTCGAGCGTCAACGGCAGGTCAGTGCCAGCATTGCGCACCTCAAGCGTCCACTCCCCCGCCGAGCGCTCTGCGCGATGATGGGTCGACATGAACCCGTACGTGAACATGCCCGAACGCGAATCACCCAGATCGTCATCACCCGACCCCGGCGCCTTGCCCGCACGATCAAGCAGCACACTGCGCGTACCCCCAGGTGACACGAGTGTAAGCGTCATGTCGCCAAGGCGGCCCACCGTCGAGTGGATGTCGACCTCCACATGCTCCACCAGCACATCAGCGGCTATGGTCAAGGACACCGTAACCACCTGCCCAGCTGCAACCTGTTGGGCCAGCGGTTCACTGCTGGCAGTCAACAGGTGTTCATTGGCCTTGGTTGCCTGGCTGCCCCACGATTCGGCGAGGCGCACTGCCGCACGTGCGTCGACCATGCCGAAGCCGTAGTCGTGGCTGGCGTGCATGCCACCGCCATTCCAGTTGTACCCGGCGTTGTATGCCCATTGCGTGGAGGCGTCATCCACCTTGCGTGCAGACAACGCGAGGATCTGCTGCACATCCCGGTAACCAAGCCCCGCATTGGCTTGCAGCATCAGCGCCACCACGCCTGAAACGATCGGCGCGGCGAAGCTGGTGCCCTGGGTCGTACTGTAGGCGCTCCCCACCGTGGCACCGCGCTCGGCTTCCAGGCTTACGCCACTGGACAACACATGACTACCCGGTGCGGCGACCAGCAAACTGGAACCTGGGTTGGAGAAGGGGGCGGTAGCGGCTTGCAACACCGACAGGTCCGCCCTGGCATTGATCGCCGCCACTTCAATGGCATGGCGGTTGTTGTTGGTCAACGAGCCCTGCGCACTGCCGCCTTTGTCGCGGTTGTTGCCGCCGGACGCCACGACAATGGTGCCAAGCCCCCCGCGGCCATTGGTGGCGGCGAGGGTGGTGCTGAAGGCCAGTGCAAGCGCTGTATCGATCTTGCCTTCGGGAACGTTGCCAAGCGCAAAGTCCTTGGTGAAGCCCCAGCTGTTATTGGCAATGTCGTAATTGACCATTTGCCCCAGGTTGGTCAGGTCGTCGCCTTTGTTGGCCAGGTAATGCCCGCCAATCCTGGCATCGTAGGCAACACCGACACCGCCCTGATCATTTCGCGCGCCGACGATCACGCCCGCCACTTGCGTGGCGTGGTTGGACGCGAGCGTAGGCAGCGTGCCATTGGTACGCTGGGTTTGAAGCCAGACAGCATCAATGTTCGGCTTGAGGTCGGGGTGCTCGATGTCGAAAATTTCCGGTGCAACGGCAAACTCACCCCCCGGCTCGAACTGGCCGATTCTCACGCCTTTGCCTGTGAAATCTCGCCACACTGGCGCTACGTTGATTTCATCCAGATACCACTGGCGCCCCACCAGCGGATCACTGGGCGAATGTGCATTGCGCAAGACAACCGTCGCACGCAGTGGCGCCGATGCACCGCTGCCCACCTCGGTCACACTCATCGAGGCATTGCCAACCGCATCGACCAAGTCATAGCGAAAACTGACATCACCGTCATGACCAGGCAAAGGCGTGACTTCCACATCACCCTGTTCATTCAAACGCACGGTCGCACCCTTGGCATCACTGATCGACGCGATGCGCAGCGGCCCGCTGCTGTTCAGCGGCTGGTCGTTGGCCAGCAGCGTCGCGGCAGGCACCACTACCGCGGTTTCCGTCGTGGTGAACGTAGCCAGCTGCTCGTGTGCGAGTCTGTCACCCACTGGCATGGCGCCAGCGCCAAGAAGATCGACGGCGGCGATGTCTGCAAAACTCAATTTCTGAATATTGCTCAGGGTCAGGCGCCCGTCTCGACCCGCCACAGTGTCCATGATCTGGTGCCCCGAGTCAGTACGGGTGATCAGGTATTGGTCGTGCGCACCATGCAGGCTGACCAGGTTGGTGCCCGCACCGCCATCGATCGTGGCATCACCACGCCCGGCTTCGATCACGTCATCGCCAGCCGCTCCGGAGATCTGGTCGGCGCCACCGCCGGCGTAAATGATGCTCCCTCCCGCCGATGCCTGAATGCGATCCCCCTTGGGGCCTGCGTAGATTACAGATTTGCCGGTGCCGCCAATGATGTCGTTGCGGCCAGTGCCACCGACCAGCACGTCATTGCCGCCCCCCCCGATCAGCAAGCTGTCGCCGGAGCCACCCTTGATGAAAACCCCGCGCTGACCGCCGCTGGCGATGATGTCCTTACCCCGCCCTCCCTGCGCGATGGTCAACCCTGCCTTGGCCATGTTCAGGCCGACACCTTGCTCGCCCACGATCAGTGCCGTGTCCCGCCCGCCGTTGCCGTGCATGTTCGCCCAGTCGTCACTGGCGCTGATCACGAACACATCGTCGCCGGCCCCACCGTGGTAGGTGTTGCTGCCACCGCCGCCGACCAGCCAGCTGCCGGTGGGCCCTGCTGTGAGGATGTCATCGCCGGCAGCGCCGTACAGCGTTTCAACACCTAAGGCTGCGGCATCCAGCGCGCCGCCTTGAGGGGCCTGGCTCACATAGGCACGTCGGGAGGTGGGCCCGCTTGATGAAGTCAGCAACGTACCGCCTTCCTGAGCTTCGACCCGGTTGCTGACCGTATCGGCGAGGAACTTCACTGCCAGTACTTCCCGATCTTCGCCGTTGACGGTGAATGTGCTGCGGGACATCACCTGGTTTCCTTGACGCGTCTCACCCACCGGCGCGGTCTGACCGGCCTTGATCTGGGTAATGCCGTGCTCCTGCAATGCTTTCAGCTCTCCGGCATCAGCACGCCCGTCATGGTTGCCATCAACCCATACCTTCAGTTGCGCCCAGATAGCGTCTTCAGCGCTGATGACGCCATCGGCGTTGGCATCCACGCTGGCCAGCGCGGCGAAGCCATCCTTGAACGGGGTTTCGCCCGAGTTCCCTTCGCTGCCGGCTTTGCCGCCGTAGTATTCGGAGAACAGCTGGCTGATGCTGCTGACCTGGCCCGAGCCATCGTCATGCACCAACATGCCGGTCTGCCGATCAACCCAGCCGGTGCGGCGCAAAGCTCCGCTGTTATCAATGTCGAACAGCACGCCATCTTCGATGCCGGTCAGGCCGACACCTTGACCGCTCAGGTCGAGCAGCAACGGGTCGACAAAGGTGTTTACCGTGGTCATGGCTGCCAGACCATTCAGCACCACGGCGTTACGCAGGCTGAAGTCAGGCTGTTCGCTGCCCTCACGGTAGAACTGCGCCAAGTGCTGGTTGGGACGCACATTGGGATCCAGCTGAATCTCGCCAGGGCGGATGCCGCCAGTGGCAAGGCTGCCAAGCTGTGCGGAGGTGAAGTCGGTGTTGTCGAGGGTTTTGTCGGTGAAGGCGATGCTGTGAGTTAGACGGCGGTCGACGTAGCCGTTGGAGACGTCGTTGCGGATGTCGTCCTGGCCTTGGAGATCGCGGCGGGATTCGGTTGTGGGAGTGATTTCGATTTTAAGCAGATCGTCCTGATTCACTTCAGGTTTCGCCTCCGCAGAGAGGCTCGCTTCGATGGAGTTAAAAATCGAGGTCGTTGCTGCACCTATTAAATCAGGCACTCCTGCAGAAGTCTCGATTCGCGTTATCCACTCCTTCGCACGTGCACGATTTTCGGCAGGCGCAACAACTGAAGCCATGGCCATCAAACGATGAGTATGAAAGGACAGCGAAACTTCATCCAAGAAATTTCCTGCGGATGATAGCACCACCCCCCAATATTCCTCATGATTGGCTTCAAGCATCACATCGAAAACGGGACTTAATGTCCAAGCCTTTTCAGGATAGCCATGCAAAGCGAAGGTATCTCGATGAAACCTTGCAACGTCTTTTTGTGCAACCTGCTGAGTGATTGGCCCGTTAGCAACATTGCTTTCAAGAACTGCCAAGTAGCCTTGAGCCATCGAAACCCGAATTGCATCAATGTCACTATCTACCAATGGCCGACCTGCGTCTGCGGCGACGACTTTCATATAGCTAATGGCCGCTACACCGGCTACAGAATCGCCACGCGCCACGCCATTGGCGAGCAGTGCGTATTGGTCACCTTTGGCCGCGAGTATGTCGTACATCGCAGCAGGCCCATGCTGAGCCAGTGCACTCCGTGCTTTCTCTACATCTGAAGCTTCCAACCTAATCATTCAAATTATCCTTTTTCACAGAACTCGACAAAAATCCATCAACCTTGCTAACAACATTCCGCCATTCGCTTAGCCTCCCTCGTAAAAACTGTATACTCACCAGCACATCTGCACCTGGAAGCAAGTACCTCAAATCACAATATGACTGATCCGCATGATAGGCGCTGACACAATAAACAATGTATTTCATACCCCCACCCTCCTCTAACCAAAAAAAATCTTGTTTGCGATCCGAAAAGGCCCGATGAACCCCCTCCACATAACTCATGCCTATTTCATTATCGTAAACAGCTTGAGCAACGATGCTTTCAGGCGTTGCCCGCAGGTAACTCCTGAGCACCGCTCTCAAACCAGATTCTCCAGCCCCCCATGGCTCAACGCCGACAGTCACCCCGCTGAAGTTAAATGATGTCGCATCACTAAAAGAAACTGGCGTAAGTTCCGGCCAGCTCATGGCTAAAAAAAGCGACACGAAGTTTGCGTCACACCCTTTTGCATTCTTAGTAAACCCAACTTCCCAAGAGCTCTTACCTTCATATTCCGGCCAATAGATCACATATCGTCTTGGCACCTCGTAAACGATTCCAGACATTCTCCCGCACACCAAAGGATTTACCATGACCTTCTCCACGGGCTCCCAAGGCTTGGACATTACGACCACTACAGCCCAACAAAAACCAAGTACCACTACAATCAACGCACTGCAAATCCGAAGCGCACCCCATATCACGTTAAAAAAAATAGAACCTACCTTTTCATAATCCATCTATCTCTCCCCCAAGCTTTCTTGAACATGTCGCTGCAAAGGACTCAGAAAGTAACTTATGATCTTGCGCCTATCGACAATGACCTCTGCACGCACAGACATGCCCGCCGTTAACGGCATATTTTTCTCCGCCACACGCAACGATTCTTTACCCA
This sequence comes from Pseudomonas sp. P39-UII1, assembly GCF_039672635.1. Taxonomy (NCBI): domain Bacteria; kingdom Pseudomonadati; phylum Pseudomonadota; class Gammaproteobacteria; order Pseudomonadales; family Pseudomonadaceae; genus Pseudomonas; species Pseudomonas sp. P39-UII1. The sequence continues at coordinate 304,647 of NZ_JBDFPP010000004.1, read as the reverse complement.
GCCCAATCCGAGCGCTATAAACCAGTCCCCGCCGCTCATCTTCAATCGCGTCATCTGAAATACTCAGCACCACGCCCGGCACAACCCCGTACTTGGTAAACGTGAACGTCTCCACCTTCACTTCCACAGCCTGCCCCGGGTAGACAAACCCGATGTCCTTGTTCTCAACTTTCACTTCAACTTCCACAGGCTGCCCGGTGGGCACAACCACCATCAGCGTCTGCGCAGGCGTTACCACGCCGCCCTGTGTGTGAATGGCGAGTTGCTGTACGGTGCCGTCCACCGGCGATATCAATGCCTTGAGCCGGTGACGTTGTTCGGCCTTGTTCAACTCCTGAGCCAGGGTTGCGATTCGCCGCTCGGCATCACCGAACAGGTCGAGCATGGCGCGCCTCAGTTGAGCAATGGCGCCCGCGCGGCGGTGTTGCGCTGCCAGCCGCGCAGCATTCAGCTCCTCGATGCGCGAGCGCTGGATGGCCAGTTCGCGCTCCTGCTCCAGACGGTCCTGTTCCTTTTCCAGGTAGGTATGCTTGGCCACCGCTGCCTCGCTGAACAATTGCTTGTAATCCGCCGTGAGCTGGCGGGTAATCACCGACAGTTGCTCAAGGGCTCGCGCCCGCGCTTGTGCAGACCGAATCTCGGCTTCGCGCTGGCCGATTTCGGCATCGGCCTGCTCCAACGTGGCCCGCAGTTCGAGGTATTGCCCCTGCAGCCAGCGCTGGGCGCTGGCCTGCTGCGCGGCAGTGGCCAGCGGTATCAGTGGCCCCAGAGAGGCAGGCGGCTCGTTGCTGTCCAGTGCATTCAACAACGTGGTGGCGCGCGCCTGGTCGATCTGCGCAGCCAGCAATTCGCTGCCCAGGCGCCTGATGTCGGCACCGGTCAACTGCCCTTCCAGTTCCACCAGCACATCGCCTTTGCGCACGGCCTGGCCATCGACTACATGGATCGCCTGCACCACCGCGACTTCGCTGGCCTGTATCAGCTTGCTCCTGCCGCTGGGCACGATCCGGCCCTCGGCACTTGCAACCACGTCGAGCTCACCGATACAGGCCCAGGCCAGCGCCAGGCCAATGAATGCCAGCAGGCTCCACTGCAGGTAGCGCGGCAAGGGATGCACCGGCGTTTCCTGCAGGGACAACGCCGCGGGAAGAAAGGCCAGTTCGTCACGCTCGCGGGGCGGGCCGTCCATGCTCCGGCGCTGGCGCCAGGCACCTCGCCACGCATCTTTGTAGCGCTCGGCAAGGTCGTGGAGTGCCGCGCTCATACGGCGGCCCCAAGCTGCAACCGATGGAGGTAGGCATAGGTGCCGTGTGGGTCGCTCAGCAGCTCGTCGTGGGCCCCTTGCTCGATGATCTGGCCCCGCTCCATGACCACAATGCGGTCGGCATGGCGCACGGCGGACAGCCGATGGGCAATGATGATCACAGTGCGCTGTGCGCAGATCTGCGCCATGTTCTGCTGGATGATCCGTTCGGACTCGTAATCCAGCGCACTGGTGGCCTCGTCGAAGATCAGAATGCGTGGGTTGCCGAACAGCGCGCGGGCTATGGCAATGCGCTGGCGCTGCCCGCCTGACAGGCTGGCCCCGTGCTCGCCGACCAGGGTTTCGTAGCCATCCGGCAACTCGAGGATGAACGCGTGGGCACCTGCCAGCGTCGCGGCGGTGATTACGTCTTCGAGCGGCGCTGCGGGGTTGCCAAGGGCGATGTTCTCGCGCACGGTGCGCCGGAACAGCATGTTTTCCTGCAGCACGACACCGATCTGCCGACGCAGCGATGCCACATCGGCGACGGCCAGATCAGCACCGTCGAGCAATACCCGCCCCCGCTCAGGGGAATACAACCTCTGGATCACCCGGGTCAGCGTGCTCTTGCCCGAACCCGAACGGCCCACTATGCCGATCACTTCACCGGGCGCGATCTTCAGGCTGACATCGCGTAGTACCTCGCACCCGTCCGGCCGATAGCGAAAGCACACGCGGTCCAGCTCGACCTGCCCGGCCAGTGCAGGCAGCACCGTCCCCTTGGCCTGGTTGATTTCGGTACGATTGTTGAGGATGTCGCCCAGGCGCTGGATCGATACGCCAGTCTGCTGGAAGCTCGTCCAGAGTTGGGCCAGGCGAATGATGGGTTGTGACACGCGCCCTGCGAGCATGTTGAAGGCGATCAGTTCACCGACGCTAAGCTCGCCTTCAATGACCAGGCGCGCACCCAACCACAATGTGCCGACCGTGACCAATTTGCCGATCAGGCCGACACTCTCGTTCGCCACGTTGGAAAGGTTCTGGGTCTTGAAGCTGGCCGATACATAGGCGGCCAGCTGATTGTTCCAGCGCCGGGCAATCTGTGGCTCCACCGCCATCGACTTCAGCGTGTCGATGCCGTTCACCGTCTCCACCAGAAACGCCTGATTCTCTGCGCCGCGCTGGAAGCTCTGGTCGATGCGCGCGCGCAGCAACGGGGTGACCGCCAGTGATACGAGAACGTACAAAGGTAGCGAGGCGACCACCAACAATGTCAGCCAGCCGCTGTAAAGGAACATGACGGCGATGAAGACCACTGTGAAAAGCACATCCAGCAGCAGCGTGATGCTGTTGCTGGTCAGGAAGCTCCTGATGTTTTCCAGCTCCCTCACTCGGGCAACCGAGTCCCCCACGCGCCGGGCCTGAAAGTAGGCCAGCGGTAGTTCAATCAGGTGACTGAACAGCTTGGCGCCTAGTTCGACATCTATTCGTGACGCCGTGTGCGCCGCTACATAGGCACGCAAGCCACTGAGCAAGGTTTCGAACAGGACGATGACCAGCAAACCCAGCGCAATCACGTCCAGCGTGGTCAGCCCGCGATGCACCAGCACTTTGTCCATCACCACCTGAAAGAACAGCGGTGTCAGCAGCGCAAGCACTTGAATGACCAGCGAGACGACGAGCACTTCGCCAAGAAGCCGCCTGTACTTCACCACGGCCGGAATGAACCAGGTCAGGTCGAACCGCGATAGCCCATCGGGCAATGCGGCATCGGAACGGACCATTATCAGGCCCCCGCCCCAACGGACGGAGAGCTCATCAAGGGTCAGGGTTTGTGCAGCAGCGACATGCGGGTCTTGCACCAGAACGCGTTGGTCTTCCACCCGAGCGATGATGAAATATTTACCCTGGGTGTCGACAGCAATTGCGGGCAACGGCAAATGCTGCAGCCGCTTCAGGCTGGTGTTGAGCTTCTTGGCTTTCAGGCCGAGCTGTTTGAATACACGAAGTATTGCATCATCTGAAAAGTGCTCGCCCGGTGCTACATGGGCATGTAGTACTTGTTCCGCGGAAATAGCCACGTCGTGGTAACGCGATAGCATGATGAGACACGCTAACCCGCTGTCGACTGGCCTGGCATCAGCGCCATAAAAAGGATCCGGCATTGTGCCACCTCATGTAATAAATCAACATGAGGGGATACTAGCGCGAAGCAATAGGACAAGCGTCCTACATGGGTCTGACTATGCCGTGGGAAGCTTCGCACTATTAAACGCTAGTTGTAGGAAGTTTCCGGTAGAGGAAAAAAACCACATAGGAAAACATCTATTACATCGTGAGAAAAGTTACCATCAGAATCAATCAAATGTTTGAGATCGACTCACAACACCTCTGCAAATAGATCCCTGAACCATCAACCCGCACTTGCCGCCCGCAACCGCTGCCCCAGCTTGGGCCCGAACACATTGACCAACAACCCAAGCATGACCAGCAGCGCGCCCCACCCTTGCACCGCTGTCAACCGCTCCCCCAGCAACCACGCCGAAGAACTCAACCCGATGACCGGCACCAACAAGGAAAAGGGCGCCACCTTCCCCGCCGGGTGGCGTGACAGCAGCGTGCTCCACAGGCTGTACCCCAGCATGGTGGCAACGAACGCCAGGTAGATCAGCGCCAGCACCGAACTCCAGCCAATATTGGCCAGCGCATGGCCAATACGCTCCGGCCCTTCCAGCCACCACGACAAGGCCAGAAACGGCAGCGGCGGGATCAGCCCACCCCAGATCACCAGCGCCACCAGGTCCACCGAACCGAAACGGCGGGTGATGATATTGCCCATGCCCCACATGGCACCGGCGCACAGGGTCAGGACCAGCGCCACCAGCGGTACGTGGCCGCTGTCTTCACTGCCGATCAGCGCCAGGCCGCTGGCCGCCACCAACAACCCCAGCACGCTCGCCAGGCGCAGGCGCTCACCCAGAAACAACGCTGCAAAGCCGAGCGTGAAGAACGCCTGCGACTGCAGCACCAGCGAGGCCAGGCCTGGCGGCATGCCGCTGTACATGGCCTGGAACAGGAAAGCGAACTGGCCCAGGGAGATGGTCGCGCCGTAGGCAATCAGCCAGCGCCACGGCAAGTTCGGGCGCTTGACCAGCAGGATCGCCGGAAACGCGACCAGCAGAAAGCGCAATGCCCCCAGCAGCATCGGCGGCAGGCCGTCTAGACCTACCTTGATGACCACGAAATTGACTCCCCAGGCGACGATCACCACCAGGGCGATCAGCAGGTCCTTGAGCGGCATTGCTACTTCCTTCTTCAGGCGTTCTAGACATATTTCGTAACAGCATAAGGCCAATTCATATCAGGGGACCGGCACAGTTACCCATCAGCCTTGCACAACAGTCCATCTGCAAAGGCCTGCAGGCTTCACTTGACCGGACTTGTATAGACATGCTCATATCGGTGCGACGCCATTCGTGCAGCGTCTCGCCAATGGCCCTCTCCCACACAAAAACAATGAAGCGGAGCCGTCAATGTCCAGCAAATCCGTGCTCGAGCGGCGCTCGATCGATTACATTCCCGAAGCTGAACGCCATGGACGGGTGTACAGCCAATTCACCCTTTGGCTCGGTGCCAACCTGCAGATCACCGCCATCGTCACCGGCGCCCTCGCCGTGGTGCTCGGCGGCGACGTGTTCTGGTCGTTGATCGGCTTGCTGCTGGGGCAATTGATCGGCGGCGCCGTCATGGCCTTGCACGCCGCCCAGGGCCCACGCCTGGGCCTGCCGCAGATGATCTCCAGCCGTGTGCAGTTCGGCGTCTACGGTGCGGCCATCCCGATGGTGCTGGTGTGCTTGATGTACCTGGGCTTCACCGCCACCGGCACGGTGCTGTCCGGGCAGGCCATCGGCCAGTTGCTCAGCGTCAGCGACAGCGCCGGCATCCTTATTTTTGCTGCCGTCATCGTCGCCGCCACGCTCGCCGGCTACCGGGTCATCCACTGGATCGGCCGGGTCGCCAGCGTGCTGGGCATCATCGCCTTCGTCTACCTGTTCAGCCGCATCCTGGTGCTCGCCGACATTGGCCAGTTGCTCGACAACCGCCACTTCAGCTGGGCGACGTTCTTGCTGGCGGTTTCGCTGGCGGCGTCCTGGCAGATCGCGTTCGGCCCCTATGTGGCCGACTATTCGCGCTACCTGCCAAGCAGCACTTCGGCGGTCAAGACCTTCTTCGCCGCCGGCCTGGGTTCGGTGATCGGTGCCCAGGCCTCGATGATCCTCGGCGTGTTCGCTGCAGCCATCGCCGGTGGCCAGTTTTCCGGGCGCGAGGTGGCCTACATCGTCGGGCTGGGTGGCGCCGGTACCACGGCGGCGCTGCTGTACTTCTGCATCGCCTTCGGCAAGGTGACCATCTCGACGCTGAATTCCTACGGCAGCTTCATGTGCATCGCCACCATCATCAGCGGTTTCCGTGGCCACCTGGCCATCAGCCGCACGCAACGCCTGGTGTTCGTGCTCGCCATCGTCGGCGCCGCCACCTTGGTGGCATTGCTCGGCCAGCACTCGTTCCTGAGCGCATTCAAGTCGTTCATCCTGTTCCTGCTGACCTTCTTCGTGCCCTGGAGCGCGGTCAACCTGGTGGATTATTACTTCATCACCAAGGAACGCTACGACATCCCTGCCCTGGCCGACCCCGACGGCCGCTATGGCCGCTGGAACTGGCCGGGCATCAGCGTCTATACCGTGGGCGTGCTGATTCAGATGCCGTTCATCGACACCAAGCTGTACACCGGGCCCATGGTCGCCTACCTGGGGGGTGTGGACGTGTCCTGGCTGATCGGCCTGGTGGTGCCGAGCGTGTTGTATTACTGGGTGGCGCGCCGCCGCGCGGCTGACGCGCCGGCCAGCATGATCGTACCCGACGCACTGTGACTGCCATGGCGCGAAAAATCGCGGATTAAGCTCCCGTTAAGCATCACTTCATAGACTGGCCAGGAAAACGGCGCTGAGCGTTCGCCTCCATCCTGGATACTGGAGTGATGCAATATGGAAGCTGCATTGATGAGCAAATGGAAATGTCTGTCCCGTACCATAACCTATGTCGGCTGGTCGCTCTTCTGGTTGATGGTGTGGGATATCGCGGTCACCTTCGATGCCATGCTGGTAGAAGGTTACGGGATCGAGTTACCGCTCATGCCGTTGACGCTCCTGTGTTCGGCACTTGTCGTGCTGATCAGCTTTCGCAATTCCAGCGCTTACAACCGTTGGTGGGAAGCCCGAACCCTGTGGGGTTCCATGGTCAACAGTTCAAGAAGCTTCGGCCGTCAGGTGTTGACGCTCATCGACGATGAAGACGGCATCAACCCGTGCAAGGCTCTGCTCATCCGACGTCACGTGGCTTACCTGCATGCTTTGCGCATGCACCTGCGGGGCCAGAAAAATGTTGCAGCGCTGGCGCCATTGCTGCATGACCAGGACCTTGACCGGCTGGCGGCAACCCACAATCTCCCTAACGACATACTGAGCGGTTCGGCAGAACTGATCGCTGCGCAGTTCAAACGAGGGCATCTGGACAGCATCCGCTTGGCCCGCCTCGAGTCGACCCTGGTCGACATCTCCAACTGGCAAGGCGGCATGGAGCGGATAGCCAACACGCCGCTTCCTTATCCGTACACCTACTTCCCAAGGCTTTTCAGCGCCCTGTTCTGCGTAATCATGCCGCTGAGCCTTGTGCCGACACTGGGCTGGTTCACCCCGATCGTTTCCACGGTGGTGGGCTGCATGCTGCTGGCCATGGAGCGCATCGGCACCGACCTGCAAACGCCTTTTGGCTGCAGCCAGCACAGCATTCGCACAGATGAGTTGTGCCGCAATATCGAGCACAACCTGCGGTCGATGTTCAACTCACCGGAACGCGGTGCGTTGTACCTGTGCAGCGATGTCGAGAGCCTTCAGCTGCAGCGCACCGGGGCAGCCGCCTAGGCTTTTCATACAGAGCCTGGCGCCGAGGGGGGTGATACCCGTGGCCTGACAGTTGCCTGGGCGCGCCGAGGCTGTCCATACTCGTGGGACCGAAGCGCCTCTCAGCCAGCGGGCCCAACCATGACCGATATCGCCGCTCAGCTTGACCCCCCGCTCCTGCCCATCGACCACCCCCGGGTGGTGGTTTTCGTCGCGTATGAGGCCATGGGCCTGCTCGACCTCAGCGGCGCACAAACGGTGTTCTGGGCCGCCACCAAGGCCATGGCCGAACGTGGCTTGCCGGGCTATCGCCTGCACACCGCCAGCCTCGACGGTGGCCTGCAGCCCACTGCCGAAGGCCTCACGGTGGCCACCGAGCGCCTGGATGATGTAATGACCCAGGCCGTCGATACGCTGATCGTGCCCGGCGCACCGGACATTATCCGTACCCTCCCCGGCCACGGCCCGCTGGTGGCCTGGCTGCGCCGCGCCAGCCTGCACGCCAGGCGCACCGCATCGGTGTGCAGCGGCACTTTTCTGCTGGCCAGCGCCGGCCTGCTCGATGGCCGCCGCGCCGCCACCCACTGGGCCATGTGCGAGGTGCTGCGCCGCGACTTCCCGGCGGTGCAGGTGGACCCCGAATCCATCTTCGTCCAACACGGCACGGTGTGGACCTCTGCAGGGGTGAGTGCCGGTATCGACATGGCCCTGGCGCTGGTCGAACTGGACTGCGGCCGCGATGTGGCGATGCAGGTGGCGCGCGAGCTGGTGGTATTTCTCAAGCGCCCGGGCGGCCAGGCGCAGTTCAGCGAGCTGCTCAAGTTGCAGGGCCAGGACTGCGCCGAGTTCGAAGCCTTGCACCTGTGGCTCAACGCCCACCTGGGCGACCCGCAACTGACCGTCGAACGCCTGGCCGAACAGGCGCACATGAGCCTGCGCAACTTCACCCGCGTGTACAAACTCAAGACCGGCCGCACCCCGGCCAAGGCCATCGAGGTGTTCCGCCTTGAAGCGGCGCGGCGCCTGCTGGAAAACACCGACAACCACATCGAACAGATCGCCCGGCAGTGCGGTTTCGGCAGTGAAGAGCGCATGCGCCTGGCGTTCCAGCGCCACCTGGCAGTCACCCCGCGCGACTACCGCGCACGCTTCGCCCGCTGTGTGCCGCTGGCCGAAATTCAGGGTTCTTTGGCCTAGGGTGCGCGCTTCGTCGCCCGTAACATCGTTGACCGCAAACACGGACTACCTTGTTTATCCGGACCTTCCAGGAGCACAACGATGAAAAATATCCTGATCATTGGCGCAGGCTTCGCAGGCCTGTGGAGCGCCCTCGGCGCCGTCCGCCAACTGGACCTGCACGGGCGCACGGATGTCGAGGTGACGCTGCTCGCACCCCAGGCCGAACTGCACGTGCGCCCACGCTTTTACGAACCCGAAGTGCACACCATGGCGGCGCCGCTGGAGGCGCTGTTCGAAACCGTGAATGTACGCTTTGTGCAAGGCACGGCGTTCCATATCGATGAAGCCAGCAAGCGCGTCAGCTACCGCACCCAGAGCGGTACCGAATGCAGCCTGGGTTACGACCGGCTGATCATGGCCTGCGGCAGCGTGCTCAACCGGCCGGACATGGTCGGCATCGAGCATGTGTTCGATGTCGACAAGATCGACAGTGCAGCGCGTCTTGAGGCGCACCTCAAATCGTTGGCCAACCAGCCCGACACGCCCGCACGCAACACCGTGGTGGTGGCCGGCGGCGGCTTTACCGGCATCGAGACCGCGACCGAACTGCCGGCGCGCCTGCGCGCCATTCTTGGCGAGCAGGCGCAACCGCGGGTGGTGGTGATCGACCGCGGGGCCAGGATTGGTGCGGCCCTGGGCGACGGCATCCGCCCAGCCATCGAGCAGGCATCCGAGGCGCTGGGCGTCGAATGGATCTGCGGTGCTACCGTAGCGTCGGTAGACCGCGACGGTGTGCTGCTGGACAACGGCCAGCGCATCGACGCGAGCACGGTGGTGTGGACCGTGGGCTTCAAGGCCAACCCGTTGACCGAGCAGATCAGCGGCGAACGCGACCGCCAGGGCCGCTTGCATGTGGATGGCAACCTGAAGGTCAAGGGCAACGATGCGGTGTACGCGGCGGGTGATGTGGCCTATGCGGCGTGCGATGAAGCCGGTAACTACGCGGTGATGTCGTGCCAGCATGCCATCCCGCTGGGCCGTTATGCGGGGAACAATACCGCAGCCGAACTGATCGGCGTGGCACCGATGACCTACAGCCAGCCCAAGTACGTGACCTGCCTCGACCTGGGTGCCTGGGGTGCGGTGTATACCGAGGGCTGGGAGCGCACGGTGTCGCCGCCGACGGACAAGGCCGAGGCCAAGCAGCTCAAGTCGCAGATCAACACGGTGTGGATCTATCCACCAGCCGCCAATGACCGCGCCGCGGCACTGGCGGCGGCAGACCCGACCATTCCAGTGGCGTAGTCCACGCAGCGCCTGCGGCGGCGGGCCCGCCCGCTCCTGCAGCGCCCATTGCATTTGCACATCGCACAGAACCCATGGCATAGATGCAGGTCCACGTCTGTACGTGACCGTATTGCGCCTTTGAAGGAGTTCCAGGCATGAGCAAGCACCCTTACGTCCCGCCCAAGGTCTGGCGCAACGACGCAGCCTCCGGTGGCCAGTTCGCCAGCATCAACCGGCCGATCGCCGGCCCTACCCATGACCAGGACCTGCCGGTCGGCAAACAGCCGCTGCAGCTGTATTCGCTGGCCACCCCCAACGGCGTGAAGGTCACCATCCTTCTTGAAGAACTGCTCGCCCTTGGCCACAGCGGCGCCGAGTACGACGCCTGGCTGATCCGCATCGGCGAGGGCGACCAGTTCTCCAGCGGCTTCGTGGGGGTCAACCCCAACTCGAAGATCCCCGCCCTGCTCGACCGCAGCGTCGAGCCGCCGGTACGGGTGTTCGAATCGGGCTCGATCCTGCTGTACCTGGCCGAAAAGTTCGGTGCGCTGCTGCCCAAGGCGGGCGCTGCGCGCACCGAAAGCCTGAACTGGCTGTTCTGGCAGATGGGCTCGGCGCCATACCTGGGCGGTGGTTTTGGCCACTTCTATGTCTATGCGCCGGAGAAGATCGAATACGCCATCAACCGTTTCACCATGGAAGCCAAGCGTCAGCTGGATGTGCTGGAGCGCCGCCTGGCTGAAAGCCGCTACCTCGGTGGCGATGAATACAGCATTGCCGATATCGCCGTGTGGCCCTGGTATGGCCAGCTGGTACGCGGCAACCTGTACGACGCTGCGCAGTTTCTTGCGGTGCAGGAGTATCCGCACGTGCAGCGTTGGGCTGAAGACATTGCTCAGCGGCCAGCGGTGCAACGGGGTACCCGGGTCAACCGCACCTGGGGTGATGAGCAAAGCCAGGTGCCCGAGCGGCATTCAGCGGCGGACCTGGCCTGAGTGTATCGGGGCCGCTTGGCGGCCCCCTTCCGACCGGTCCGGCGCCAAGGCCGCTGCCACAGATTTGCACTGCGGGCTGGCGAGACGAAACGCGCCGACAATGCCTGGTTGCAAAAATCCGTTTGCCCCGGCGCAAACCTGCGTCCCCCGTGCCCTTCTTGTACACTCCTCGCAAAAGCCCCCACCTGCACAAATTTTGGTGAAAGCATGATCGAGGTAACCGAGGTTTCCATTGCCGAGCTGCGCGACGCGCTCGAAGCCGGCCGCACGACAGCGGTCGAGCTGGTTCAGGCCTACCTGGCGCGTATCGACGCCTACGATGGAGCCGATACCGCCACTGCGCTGAACGCCGTGGTAGTGCGCAACCCAGAAGCACTCAAAGAAGCCGAAGCCTCCGACGCCCGCCGCGCCCGTGGCGAACTGCTCGGCCCGCTGGACGGCATCCCCTACACCGCCAAGGACAGCTACCTGGTCAAAGGCCTGACCGCCGCCTCCGGCAGCCCGGCCTTCAAGGACCTGGTCGCCCAGCGCGACGCGTTCACCGTCGAGCGCCTGCGCGCGGGCGGCGCCATCTGCCTGGGCAAGACCAACATGCCGCCCATGGCCAATGGTGGCATGCAGCGTGGGGTTTATGGCCGCGCCGAAAGCCCGTACAACGGCAACTACCTGACCGCACCGTTTGCCTCCGGCTCGTCCAACGGCGCCGGTACCGCCACCGCCGCCAGCTTCAGTGCCTTTGGCCTGGCCGAGGAAACCTGGTCGAGCGGCCGCGGCCCAGCCTCGAACAACGGCCTGTGCGCCTACACGCCGTCGCGCGGGGTGATCTCGGTACGCGGCAACTGGCCGCTGACGCCGACCATGGACGTCGTGGTGCCTTACGCCCGCACCATGGCCGACCTGCTGGAAATCCTCGATGTCGTGGTTGCCGACGACGCCGACAAGCGCGGCGACCTGTGGCGCCTGCAGCCATGGGTACCGATCCCGGCAGCTTCTTCGGTGCGCCCGGCTTCCTACCTGGACCTGGCCGCTGATGTCAGCACCCTCAAAGGCAAGCGTTTCGGCGTGCCGCGCATGTACATCAATGCCGACGCCGAAGCTGGCACCTCCGAAAAACCTGGCATCGGCGGCCCGACCGGCCAGCGCATCAACACCCGCGCGACCGTCATCGACCTTTGGCAGCAGGCGCGCCAAGCCCTGGAAGCGGCCGGTGCGCACGTCGTGGAAGTGGACTTCCCGCTGGTGTCCAACTGCGAGGGCGACCGCCCGGGCGCCCCGACCGTGTACAACCGCGGCATCGTCAGCAAGCAATTCCTCCACGACGAACTGTGGGAGTTGTCCGGCTGGGGCTTCGACGACTTCCTGCGCGCCAACAACGACCCCAAGCTCAACCGCCTGGCCGACGTCGATGGCCCGCAAATCTTCCCCCACGACCCCGGCACCCTGCCCAACCGTGAGGATGACCTGGCGGCCGGCATGGACGAATACGTCAACATGGCCAAGCGCGGCCTGAAGACCTGGGACCAGATCGAAACCCTGCCCGACGGCCTGCGCGGGCTGGAAAAAACCCGCAAGCTGGACCTGGAAGACTGGATGGACGCCCAAGGCCTGGACGCGGTGCTGTTCCCCACCGTCGCCGACGTGGGCCCGGCCGATGCCGACGTCAACCCGGCATCGGCGGACATCGCCTGGAGCAATGGCATCTGGGTGGCCAACGGCAACCTTGCCATCCGCCACTTGGGCGTACCGACCGTCACCGTGCCGATGGGCGTGATGGCCGACATCGGCATGCCGGTGGGCCTGACCTTCGCCGGCCGCGCCTACAGCGACAACAACCTGTTGAGCTTCGCTGCGGCCTTCGAGGCCACCGGTTCGCGCCGAATGATCCCGCCGCGTACGCCTGCTTTGAGGTAATCGTGCGCTGAAGGTTTGCGCCATTGCCCAAATCGAGCGCCGCCCACGCGGCGCTCGATTTCAACCTCATCACAGATTCAACGACATACACCCCGCAGCCCGCGTTACCATCCAGCTCTTACTGAAGCATGGAGCTACGTGATGACGCTGCATATCCACACCCCCCTGATCGAATCCCGCCCGCTGTCACTGGCCGCCGGCCGTACCGTGTGGCTCAAGCTCGACGCGCTGCAGCCGTGCGGTTCGTTCAAACTGCGCGGGGTCGGCCATGCCTGCGAAGTGCACCATGCCCGTGGCGCACGGCATTTCGTGTCCTCGTCTGGTGGCAACGCCGGCCTTGCGGTGGCCTATGCCGGCCGCAAACTTGGCGTGCCGGTGACCGTCGTGGTGCCTGAAACCACCACCGAGCGGGCCAAGGAACTGTTGCACCAGGAGGACGCCAAGGTGGTCGTGCATGGCAGCTCCTGGCAAGAGGCCAACGCGCTGGCACAAACCCTGGTCGGCCCCGACGATGCCTTTATCCACCCGTTCGATGACCCGTTGCTATGGGCGGGGCACGCCAGCCTGGTGGATGAAGTCGCCGCGAGCGGATACAAGCCCGATGCGGTGGTGCTGTCGGTGGGCGGCGGCGGCTTGCTCAGTGGTGTGGTCGAAGGGCTCAAGCGCAACGGTTGGGGCGATGTGCCGGTGCTGGCGGTGGAAACCGAGGGCGCAGCATCGCTGCATGCGGCAGTGCAGGCGGGCCACCCGGTGGAGCTGGAGCGCCTGGCTTCGGTGGCGACTTCGCTGGGCGCCAAGCGTGTGGCCGATCAGGCCATGGTGTGCGTACGCGAACACCCGGTGCACAGTGTTCTGGTCAGCGATCGTGCAGCGCTCGAGGCATGCGAGCGGTTTTTGGCGGACCATCGGGTGTTGGTGGAGCCGGCCTGTGGAGCGGCGCTGGCGGTGGCTTACAACGCCGAAACGCTGGGTGATTACAGCAATGTACTGATTGTGGTCTGCGGCGGCGCAACGGCGACGCTGGGGCAGATTCAGGCGTGGTTGGAGCAGGTCGACTGACAGTGACTGTTCCGGCCTCATCGCGGGCAAGCCCGCTCCTACAGGGGCGGCGCTGGGTATGTAGGGGCGGGCTTGCCCGCGATGAGGCCGGAACTGTCAATCCAGTAACGGAATGATCCGCGGTACCAGCCGCTCCCCCTCGATTTCGATCACCGCTACTGTCACCGGCAACTTGAACCGCCGCGGCCCGGCACTGCCGGGGTTGAGATAGAGCCGCCCTTCCCGCCAGTCGATCAGCGGTTTGTGCGAATGCCCGGTAATCACCACCCGCACCGGCTCATCCAGTGCCGCCGGCACATCGGCGATGTCGTGCACCAGCAGCGTCTGCCAGCCGCCCATGTCGAAACGCAACGCATCGGCAAGTGGCGCCGCCCAAGGCAGTTTCACATCGTTGTTGCCCCGCACTATCTGCAACGGCGCCAGCGCCTCGAGCACCTCGATGACCTGCGGTTTGCCGATATCCCCTGCATGCACGATCAGCTCGCAGCCCACCAGCGCATCGACCGCTTCGGGGCGCAGCAAGCCGTGGGTATCAGCGATGACGCCAACCCTCATGCACAGCTCCTGTACGCATCTGCTCGGTATCGGTTACTCATCGGATTCTTCCTTTATCTGCAGCGCCAGCGCTCAGGATGTCACATAGCGTTGTTCCAATGAGCCTTCGGCCTTCGGGAAAATTCCCGCCCAACGGCAAAGACCGCGACGAAATGCTTATCTCGCCCTTTCGATCTGTAGCAAGTGAAGGCACAATGCGTGTCCTTTTTTTGGCCGGCCTGGCCGGGGGCCTTTAAATGATCAAGACGCCGTATTACCTCATCGACAAAACCAAGCTGCTGAGCAACATGGAGAAGATCGCGTACGTGCGCGAGAAGTCCGGTGCCAAGGCGCTGCTCGCCCTGAAGTGCTTCGCCACCTGGTCGGTGTTCGACCTGATGCAGCAGTACATGGACGGCACCACCTCTTCGTCGCTGTACGAGCTCAAGCTCGGCCGCCAGAAGTTCGCCGGCGAGACCCACGCCTACAGCGTGGCCTGGGCCGACGACGAGGTCGAGGAGATGCTCGAGAACTGCGACAAGATCATCTTCAACTCCATCGGCCAGCTGCAGCGCTTTGCCGAACAGTCCGAAGGCAAGGTCCGCGGCCTGCGCGTCAACCCGCAGGTGAGCAGCTCCGACTACCTGCTGGCCGACCCGGCGCGCCCGTTCAGCCGCCTGGGTGAGTGGGACCCGGAGAAGATCGAAAAAGTCATCGGGCAGATCTCCGGCTTCATGTTCCACAACAACTGCGAGAACGGCGACTTCGGCCTGTTCGACAAGATGCTCACGCACATCGAAGAGCGCTTCGGCCACCTGCTGCACAAGGTCGAGTGGGTCAGCCTGGGTGGCGGCATCCACTTCACCGGCGAAGACTACGCGGTTGATGCGTTCTGCGAGCGCCTCAAAGCCTTCTCGGAACATTATGGCGTACAGGTCTACCTGGAGCCGGGCGAAGCCGCCATCACCAACAGCGCCTCGCTGGAAGTGACCGTGCTCGACACCCTGTACAACGGCAAGCAACTGGCCGTGGTCGACAGCTCGATCGAAGCGCACCTGCTCGACCTGCTGATCTACCGCCTCAACGCCAAGATGGCGCCCAACGATGGCGAGCACACCTACATGGTCTGCGGCAAATCGTGCCTGGCCGGTGACATCTTCGGCGAGTATCAATTCGACCGTCCGCTGGCCATCGGCGATCGCCTGTCGTTCATCGACACCGCGGGTTACACCATGGTCAAGAAAAACTGGTTCAACGGTCTGAAAATGCCTTCCATCGCAGTCAAGCAGCTCGACGGCAGCGTCGAACTGGTGCGCGAGTTCGGTTTCGAAGACTACGTTTCCAGCCTGTCGTAAGACCGGCCCTCAAAAGTAAGGAGCAACAGGTAAATTGAAGAAGAACGTTCTTATCATTGGTGCAGGAGGTGTCGCCAAGGTGGTGGCCCACAAGTGCGCGCAGCATAACGACGAACTGGGTCGTATCGCTATCGCGTCACGGAACATCTCCAAATGCCAGGCCATCATCGACAGCGTCAAGGCCAAGGGTAGCCTCAAGGTACCCGCCGACATCCAGGCCTTCTCGCTCAACGCCCTTGATGTCGAGGCCACCAAGGCCCTGATCCGCGAGACCGAATCGCAGATCGTGATCAACGTGGGCTCCGCTTTCCTCAACATGTCGGTGCTGCGTGCCTGCATCGATACCGGTGTCGCCTACCTGGACACCGCCATTCACGAAGAACCGGGCAAGATCTGCGAGACGCCGCCCTGGTACGGCAACTACGAGTGGAAACACCTCGAAGAGTGCCAAGAAAAGAACATTACCGCCATTCTCGGCGTCGGTTTCGACCCGGGTGTGGTGAACAGCTACGCAAAACTTGCGCAGCAACAGTATTTCGACAGCATTGATTCGATCGACATTCTCGACGTCAATGCCGGTTCGCATGGCAAATACTTCGCCACCAACTTCGACCCGGAAATCAACTTCCGCGAGTTCA
The DNA here is from genome assembly GCF_039672635.1 of Pseudomonas sp. P39-UII1. Lineage (NCBI taxonomy): Bacteria > Pseudomonadati > Pseudomonadota > Gammaproteobacteria > Pseudomonadales > Pseudomonadaceae > Pseudomonas > Pseudomonas sp. P39-UII1. The sequence continues at coordinate 288,486 of NZ_JBDFPP010000004.1, read as the reverse complement.
CCGGTCAAGTATGGAGCTGGCAGAACAGCCAGTGGACCAGCAACACCATGTTCGAAGTCAAGCGCACCGACGACCTGCCGGTAGTCGGCTCGCAAAACCTGTACCTGACCGGTCACGACGAGGTCCATTCGATCTCGAAGAACCTCAACGTACCGAACGTGCGCTTCTGGATGAGCTTCGGCGAGCACTACATCAATGTGTTCACCGTGCTGAAGAACCTTGGCCTGCTCTCCGAGCAGCCGGTCAAGACTGCCGAAGGCCTGGAAGTGGTACCGCTGAAAGTGGTCAAGGCCGTGCTGCCTGACCCGGCTTCGCTGGCCCCGGGCTACACCGGCAAGACCTGCATCGGTGACCTGGTCAAGGGCACCAAGGATGGCCAGCCGCGCGAAGTGTTCATCTACAACGTGGCCGACCACGAAGAAGCCTACGCCGAGACCGACAGCCAGGGTATCTCCTACACGGCCGGTGTACCGCCAGTGGCCGCGGCCCTGCTGGTCGCCCGCGGCGAATGGGATGCCAAGCGCATGGTCAACGTCGAGGAGCTGCCAGCCGAGCCGTTCCTCAAGGCGTTGGACGTCATGGGCCTGCCGACCCGCGTAAAAGATGAAAAAGGCGATCGTCCCTGGGACGCTGAAGCCTAAGCCGCAGCAACAGAAAGGGCGCCAGCAAGGCGCCCTTTCTGCTTTTTCAGGCCTTTATTTACGGGCCTCCAGAATCAAGTTGAACGGCGTCTGCGTCGCTCGCCGAAACTGCCTGAACCCCGCCTCCTCGAACACTGCCCGCAGACGCGCCTCCCCGGCCTGCGCCCCCAAGCCCAACCCGACTTCCTGGGACAGCGAGTTCGGCGTGCAGATAAACGTCGAAGCGGCGTAGAACAAACGCCCGACAGGTGTCAGGTTGCCGTCCAGTGAATCCTCGGCATAGGGCTCTACCAGCATCACCGTGCCGTCCGGTTTCAACGCCCGATACGCATGCCGGGCCGCGCCGACCGGGTCGCCCATGTCGTGCAGGCAATCGAAGAAGCACACCAGGTCATGGTCAAAGCCTGGGTAATCCTTCGCCGACGCCTGCTGGAAGCTCACCCGCTCCGCCACCCCAGCCTCAAGGGCGCGCTCACGCGCCGTGGCGATGGACGGCGCGTGATAGTCGTAGCCGACGAACGTCGATGCCGGAAACGCCTGGGCCATGACCAGCGTCGAAGCGCCATGCCCGCAGCCGACATCCGCCACCTTGGCGCCGGCCGCAAGCTTGCCAACCACGCCATCGAGCGCTGGCAGCCAGTCAGCCACCAGAAAGGTGCGGTAACCGGGCCGAAAGAACCGCTCGGTGCCGCTGAACATGCACGGGTGGTGGTCGCCCCAGGCTAGCCCGCCATCACCGCGCATCGCCGCCACCAGCTTGTCCTTGTCATGAAACAGCGCGGCCACAACCGCCGCCCCGCCAGCCATATAGGCCGGTGAATCCTCCAGCGCCAATGCCATGGCCTGTTCCTCGGGCAGCACGAAACTGCCCTGCTCATGGACCATGTAACCCGACGCCGCCTGGGCGTTGAGCCATTCGCGCACCAGCCGTGGGTGGCAGCCGGTCCTGGCCGCGAGCGCCTCGGGGGTGGTCGGCTGGCTGTCGGCCATGGCCCGGTACAAGCCCAGCTCATCACCGAGAATCACATTGGCCAGGGTCGCCGCAGCGCCCATGTCGCCCACCAGCTTGCCCATGAAATCGTGGAGCCTTGCCTCGTCCATGACCTGCCCTCCTCTGCAAGAAGGCCACCGTCAGCGAGGGATGTCCGGTCCGGGGTAGCGGTGGTCGGATGAATGGTGAGTGCCCGCGGCTATGAGAGCAGCGGCGGGCTGTTTGTAAGTTTAGATGTGCTGATCGAACGGCATTGAGATTTGGCCTACACCACAAGCTTGAGCCCATCGCCATCAAACCGGCGACGGGCCCTGCAGTGGCGCAAGCACTGACAGCTACTGCACCGCCCCGGTGCCTGCCGGGTTCAACTGCAATACATCATTGGTATACGCCCACTCCTTCTGCACCTCATCGGGATGGTCGTTCAGGCGCATGCCATAGGACGGGATGATCTGCTTGATCTTGGCTTGCCACTGCGGCGACGCCACCTTGTCCTTGAACACCTTGTTGATCACATCGAGCATGATCGGTGGCGCAGTCGAGGCACCTGGCGAGGCGCCGAGCAGGCCGGCGATGCTGCCGTCCTTGGAGGTCACCACTTCCGTGCCCAGCTTGAGCACGCCGCCCTGGCTGTCGTCCTTCTTGATGATCTGCACCCGCTGCCCGGCCTGCCACAGGCGCCAGTCTTCTTTCTTCGCTTGCGGGAAGTACGTGCGCAACGCTTCGAAGCGGTCGTCGTCCGATTGCAGCACTTGGCCGACCAGGTACTGCACCAGGTCGAACTCACGCACGCCCACACGCACCATCGGCCAGGTGTTGTGCACGCTGACGCTGGCGAACAGGTCCAGCAGCGAGCCCTGCTTGAGGAACTTGGTGGAGAAGGTCGCGAAGGGCCCGAACAGGATCATCCGCTTGCCGTCCAGCACGCGGGTGTCCAGGTGCGGCACCGACATGGGCGGCGCGCCGCTCGCGGCAATGCCGTAGGCCTTGGCCATGTGCCGCTGGGCAAGGGCCGGGTTGTCGGTAACCAGGAACGAGCCGCCCACCGGGAAACCGGCATAGTCCTTGGCCTCATCGATGCCCGACTTCTGCAGCAACGGCAGCGCCGCGCCGCCAGCGCCGACGAACAGGAACTTGGCGTCGGTGCTGGCCTTGTTGCCATCCTTGAGGTTCTTGTACTCCACGTGCCAGGAGCCATCATCGTTGCGGGTGATGTTCTCGACCTCGCTGGACAACTTCAGGTCGAAATTCGGCCGGGTCTTCAGGTAGCCCACGTACTGGCGGGTGATCTCACCAAAGTTGACGTCCGTGCCGATCGGCGTCCAGGTCACCGCCAGCTTCTGGTTGGGGTCGCGACCCTCCATCATCAGCGGCACCCACTTGGCGATCTGCGCAGGGTCTTCTGAGTACTGCATGGGCTTGAACAGCGGGCTGGCCTGCAACGCCTCGTAGCGTTTCTTCAGGAAACGGATGTTGTCATCTCCCCACACAAAGCTCATGTGCGGGGTGGTATTGATGAAGGAATGGGGATCTTTCAATACCCCCTGCTTGACCTGCCAGGCCAGGAACTGACGGGTAATCTGGAACGATTCGTTGATCTCCACCGCCTTGGTGATGTCGATCTTGCCGTCCTTTTCCGGGGTGTAGTTGAGCTCTGCCAAGGCCGAGTGGCCGGTACCGGCGTTGTTCCAGCCGTTGGAGCTCTCTTCGGCCACCTTGTCCAGCCGTTCCACCATCTGCATCGACCAGCCTGGCTCCAGCTCGTTGAGCCAGACGGCCAGGGTAGCACTCATGATGCCCCCACCCACCAACAGCACATCGACCTTTTTGCTCTCGGCGGCCTGAACGTTGAGCATGCCGAAAGCCAGCGTCAGGCCGGCCAGGGCAAGCTTTGACTTGTGCGTGATGTTCATGTTGTCTCCCGCAGCTATCGGTAAAGTCCAGCACAAGCTTAGCTGACGGATTTGCTCGGGTATCGGCCTTGCGCAAGCGCCGTTGATCACCCGCTATTGCAATCAACCCGATCTCAAAATACTGTATGAATAATCAGTACAGCGAGACAGCCTCATGCAACTTATCGCCAAGCTCGGGATTCTTGCCGACGCCGCCAAGTACGACGCGTCCTGCGCCAGCAGCGGCGCGCCCAAACGCAGCTCGCGCGGCAGCGAGGGCCTGGGCGCCACCGATGGCATGGGCATCTGCCACAGCTACACCCCCGACGGTCGTTGCGTGTCGCTGCTCAAGGTGCTGTTGACCAACTTCTGCCTGTACGACTGCCAGTACTGCGTCAACCGCCGCTCCAGCAACGTGCCGCGGGCGCGCTTCACGCCTGAAGAGGTGGTGCGCCTGACCCTGGATTTCTACCGGCGCAACTGCATCAGCGGCCTGTTCCTCAGCTCCGGCATCATCCGCTCGGCCGACTACACCATGGAGCAGTTGATCCGCGTCGCCCGCCTGCTGCGGGAGGAGCACAACTTTCGCGGCTACATCCACCTCAAGACCATCCCAGACGCCGACCCGCTGCTGATCGAGGAAGCCGGGCGCCTGGCCGACCGCCTCAGTGTCAACATCGAACTGCCCACCGACGCCAGCCTCAAGCGCCTGGCCCCGGAAAAACAAGCGCACACCATTCGCCAGGCCATGGGCGTTATTCATCGGGGCCAGCAAGCCGTGGCAGGCGAACCCAAAGCACCGCGCTTCACGCCGGCCGGGCAAAGCACCCAGGTCATCGTCGGGGCCGATGCCACCGACGACAGCACACTGCTGCGCAATGCCGAATCGCTGTACCAGGGCTACGGCCTGAAGCGCGTGTATTACTCGGCCTTCAGCCCGATCCCCGACAGCCCTGGCAGCGTGCCGCTGGCCGCCCCGCCGCTGCTGCGCGAGCACCGGCTGTACCAGGCCGACTTCCTGTTGCGCGGCTATGGCTACAAGGCCGGCGAGCTGCTTGGCGAGGTAGGCAACCTGGCGCTGGACATCGACCCCAAGCTCGCCTGGGCACTGGCCAACCGTGAGGTGTTCCCACTGGATGTGAACCGCGCCGACGCTACGTTGCTGGCCCGCATCCCCGGTCTCGGCCTGCGCAGTGTGCAACGGCTGGTAGCGCTGCGCCGCGAGCGGCGAGTGCGCTACGACGACCTGATCCAGCTGCGTTGCGTACTCGACAAGGCGCGGCCGTTCATCATCACCAGCGACTACCGCCCCGCCGAAGGGGAGTTGCGCAGCGGCCTGCTGCGCGCGCGCCTGCGTGAGCCGCAAGCGCCAATGCAAATGGGCTTGTGGGGATGATCGCGCTCGAGTGCCACGACCTGTTCGCCACCTGGCGCGACCAGGCCCGCACGCTGCTCGGCCATGGCATCGACCCCGCCGAGGTGAGCTGGGCACAGGGCCCGATCGACGACCTGCTGGCAGTGCCGACGGCACTGCCCGACGGGCCCGGCCCGTTTCGCGCCAAAGTGCCGGCTGCGCTGTTGAGCCTGCTGGAACAGGCGGCTCGCTACCGCGGCGAGCAACGCTGGAACCTGCTGTACGAAGTGCTCTGGCGCGTCGCCCACGGCGACCGCACGGCGATGCTTGCCGGCGACCGTCTGGGCAGCGAACTGCACCGGCGCGTCAAGCAAGTCAGCCGAGAAGCGCACCACCTGCACGCTTTCGTTCGTTTCGTACCGCTACCGGGCGCACTGGCAGAGCGGTTGCAACTTGACCTGGTGGCCTACCACGACCCGGCCCATGACATTCTGCAGAGTGCCAGCGCACATTTCGCAGACCGCCTGGGGCGCCAGCGCTGGTTGATCGCCACCCCACAGGACGGCATTCGCTTTGATGGGCAGGCTTTCGATTATCGGCGTGTTTGCCCGGAAGATTGGCGCCAATGGGCGCGCAATGCCGATGATCCTGGTGCGGAGTTGTGGCGCACCTACTACCGCCATACCTTCAACCCTGCCCGCCTCAACCCGGATGCCTTGCGCATGCACATGCCCGGGCGCTTCTGGCGGCATTTGCCAGAGGGCATGCTGATCCCACAGCTGGAGGGGTTGGCGCGCCAGGGCAAGCAACGCGATGGCCAGGCCGTTGAAGTCGCCGGTCAGCGCGGCAAGCAGATCACCCGTCCGACGCCCTGAAGGGGTGCCGCTGACCGCAGCTGCTCTACTGCGCGCTCTGAATGTGAAAAAAATGTAAAAAAATTGGCATACCAGACTTTCACGGTGCGACAAATCCTGACACACTTATTGCTAATCGTTCTCATAAACACTTTGAATAACGTTTAGCAAGTACAGGAACCCGCCCCTCATGCCGTCGTCTTTCGCGCCCACGCGCACCCTCCCAGCTCGCAATCTGCTCGCCATGGCCGTGTGCATGGCCATCGTCACACCGGCCCTGGCCGAAGACGACCAGCCCGTTACGTTGGAACTGGGCGCTACAGAGATCAGCTCCAACCAGCTGGGCAGCACCACCGAGGGCTCGCAGTCCTACACCACCGGTTCCATGTCCACCGCCACCAAGCTGCCGCTGAGCCTGCGTGAAACGCCTCAAGCGGTGACAGTGATGACCCGCCAGCGCATGGACGACCAGGCGATGACCAGCATCAACGACGTGGTCAAGGCAACGCCGGGGCTGTACCTCGACTATTCCAACGGCCCTGGGCGGCAGGCGTATTCTTCGCGCGGTTTCGACATCGACAACTTGATGTACGACGGCATCCCGAGTGGCTACCAAGGCTGGACAGTCGGGGCACAGCCCAACCTGGCCATGTTCGACCGTGTCGAGATCGTGCGCGGTGCCACCGGCCTGGTGACCGGCTCCGGCAACCCATCGGCGGCGATCAACCTGGTGCGCAAGCGCCCGTTGGCTGAACAGAAAGTCACCCTCACCGGCGCCGCTGGCAGCTGGGACAACTACCGCGGCGAAATCGATGCCTCCAGCCCGCTCAACGACAGCGGCACCCTGCGCGGCCGAGTGGTGGCGTCGTACCGCGATGCCAACAGTTACATCGATGATGTGGAAGAAGACCACGGCCTGTTCTACGCCGTGACCGAGGCGGACTTGTCGGAAGACACCACGCTGACCCTCGGTTTGTCCCACCAGAAGGACAAGACCAATTACTTCTGGGGCGCCATGCCCACGGCGCTGGACGGCCATCACATGGGCTTCTCACGCTCCTACAACCCGGGCAGCGACTGGGAGAACAAGGACCAGGAGATCAACACCGTCTTCGCTGAAGTGCGCCAGCGCCTGGCCAATGACTGGAAACTGCAGGTCAACGCCAACTATTCCCAGCAGGACGCCACCTTCACCGGCTCTTACCAGTCGCGCTGGGCTGGGCTGAATGCGCCGCTGTCGCGCACCGCATACCAGTCCAAGCACCAGGAAAACCAGGCCGGCGTCGACGGCTTCGTCAGCGGGCCGTTCGAAGCCTTCGGCCGCACCCACGAGCTGGTAGTCGGCGCCAGCAAGCGCATCTACGACATGGACACGCGCGACTACAGCCCGTACGACATGAACTGGCCGCTCAATGCTGGCAAACCGAACTTCGTGCACACCGGCAACACCCGCGAAGTCACCACCCAGGAAGGCGTGTACATGACCACCCGCCTGAGCCTGGCTGACCCGCTGAAACTGATCCTCGGCGGCCGCCTGGACTGGTACGACTACGACAACAAGGAAAGCGCCACCGCCGACTACAAGGTCACCCGCAATGTCACCCGCTTTGCCGGGCTGATCTACGACCTGGACGATCACCATTCGGTGTACGTCAGCTACAGCGACATCTTCAACCCGCAGAGCTACAAGGACGCCTCCGGCAGCCCGGTCAAGCCGATCGACGGCAAGAACTACGAAATCGGCGTGAAGGGCGAGTACTTCGACGGCGCGTTGAACGCCAGCGTGGCGCTGTTCCGTATCGATCAGGAAAACCGCGCCGTCTCGCAGACGGACCTGGCGAGCTGCAGCGACCCGACCAACTGCTACGTCGCTTCCGGCGAAGTGCGCAGCCAGGGTATCGACATGGAACTGCAAGGTGCGCTGACCCGCAACTGGCAAGTCGGTGCCGGCTACACCTACGCCCGTGCCCACACCATCAAGGACGCCGCCAACCCAGGTAACGTGAACCAGCGCTTCGACACCGATACGCCGGAGCACATGTTCAAACTGACCACCACCTACCGCTTCGAAGGCCCGCTGGAGAAATTGCGCATTGGTGGCAACATCGCCTGGCAGAGCCGCATCTACAACGACTTCACCGTGGCCGATGGCAGCGAATACCGCCTGATCCAGGGCTCGTATGCGGTTACCGACTTGATGGCCGGTTATCAGGTCAACAAGCATCTGGACTTGCAGCTCAACGCCAACAACGTGTTCGACCGCAAGTTCTATTCGGCTGTGGCCAACTCGGTGAGCTATGCCGGCGACACCTGGGGGGCACCGCGCAACATGATGCTGACGGCCAAGTACAGTTTCTAATACCTAGGGGCTGCCCTGCAGCCCATCGCCGGCAAGCCGGCTCCCACAGGGACCGCAGCGCAGCGGATACCGTGGGGGCCGGAACAGCTGGCCTGGCAAATCAGCTGAACAACCTGCCCAGATACCCCAGCTTCTTCTTGTACGACCGCCGCGCCTCAAGCGCCTCTTCCATGCTCACCGGCAAAAACCGCGCCTGCTGGTTAGGCTGCATCTGCCCGACCAAGTCCAGGTCAGCGCTGATCACCGTGCCGATCATGGCGTAGCCCCCACCCGACACCGCATCCCGGTGCAGGATGATCGGCTCCAGCCCCGCCGGTACCTGGATCGAGCCAATCGGGTAGCAGCTGTCGACGATGTTGGAAGGGTCCGAGCCTGCGCCAAACGGCTGCTCACGCGGCTGGAAGCTCAACGCGCCGCCACCGCGGTAGCGGTAGCCGATGCGGTCGGCCTCGGAGCCGACCGTCCAGGCATCGGTAAAGAAGCGCTTCGCTGCGGCCTCGGTCAGGCGGTGGAAGTACAAGCCCGGCACCACCCGCAACACCACTTCGCCGCCCAACGCCTGGCGCAAAGCCATGGGCAGGCTGGCACCGGCCCGGGTCTTGCCGCTGGGCACGCCGACCGGCAGCACATCACCGGCCACCAGCTTGCGCCCATTGAAACCACCCAGCGCCCCCAATGCGTATGTAGAGCGGCTACCCAGCACCTGCGGCACATCGATCCCGCCCGCCACCGCAATGTAGGCCCGCGCCCCAGCCGTGGGAAAGCCCAAGCGCAGCACTTGCCCAGCCCGGACTGCAAACGCGGTATCAGGCCGCTGCTCACGGCCATCGAGCAACGCCGGCATCTGCGCGCCGCACACCGCCACCAGGGCATCCTGGGTGAACTCCAACTCCGGCCCTACCAGCGCACACTCAATCCCGGCCGCACCTGCCGGGTTGCCAACCAGCTGATTGGCGGCGCACAACGCGTACTGATCGAGCGCGCCGGACGGCGGGATACCGAGGTGGTAATAGCCTTCGCGGCCGAGGTCCTGCACCGAAGTCGCCAGGCCAGGTTTGCGTACCTTGATCATGCCAGCGCCTCCTGCAACGACTTGGGATAGCCGACCGGGTCGGCGAGAAATGCATCGAGGGAAAACTCCACCGCGCGAATGCGCAGGTCGAAACGGCCCTCCTCGACCTCTGCCACGGCCCGGTCGTAGGCCTGGCGATCGATGGGCTTGAACTGCACGATGTCGCCCGGGCGGAAGAACACCATGTGCGCCTTGAGGTAGTTCAGGGTCTGCTGCGGGTCGTAGATAGGGGCTGGGGTCACACCGAACATCTGGTAGCCCCCTGCCCCACGCACCGAATAGATGCAACCGAAGCAACCGCCATGGCCGAGGGTCAGCTTCGGCGTATCGGTGCGCGGGCGCAGGTACTTGGGCACCTGCAACTGGCGCTCGCGCTCGACCATCTGGAACATGAACGGCAAGCCGGCGACGAAGCCGACCATCGACACGAACCATGGCGCACCACTGTGCGCAGCGATGAACGCCTCGACGTCGGCCAGGCCATTGATGCGCGCCGCGTATTCCAGGTCGGTGCTGCTCGGGTCCTGGTGGCGGTCGCGAAAGCGCATCAGGGTTTCATGGGTCCAGGGGTCGTTGTACAGCACCGGAATCTCGATGATGCGCGTGTGCAACGAGCGCTCGGCCACCGCCTCGGCCTCGGCGCCGCGTACGGCTTCGAGCAGCGCATCAGGGGCGATGCGGTCGGGGTCGAAACGGATCTGGAACGAGGCGTTGGCCAGGCAGATGTCGAGCACGCCCTCCAGGGCCAGGCGCTCAACCGCACGGGTGACGGCCATGCCCTTGAAGAAGGCCTGCAGCGACATGCTGTCGCTGACCTCGGCGAACAGGTGCTCGTCGGCACCGAAGCTATAGCGGATCGGGGTACTGGCAAGCGGCTCGGCCATGTCTGCTCCTTTTTTGGAATCTTTATCGTAAGGCAGGCAAAAACAATACTGTGCGGTGGCACCGGTGTCTGCGCATCGGCGGCCCATGAAACTCAACGGGGTGTGCACACCTCGATGCCTGCGGCGTCCAGCGCCGCCCGCGTGGCCTCGACCAGGCAGAGTGCACCCGGGGTATCGCTGTGCAGGCAAATGGAATCGAACTCGATGGCCAGGTCCTGGCCTTCTACCGTACGCACCACGCCTTCCCGGCAGGCGCGCAGCACACGCTCGGCGACCGCCTGCGGCTCGTAGCCACGCACATTGCGGGTAAACACGATGGAGCCGCTCAAATCGTATTCACGGTCGGCGTAGAACTCACGCACCACCGGCTGGCCCAGTGCCTGGGCAACGCGGCAGATCACCGAACCAGGCATGCAGTACAGCAACAGTTCAGGCTCGATCACCCGCAGGTTCTGCACCAACAGCTGGGCGGCTTCTTCGTCGCGGGCCAGGTGCATGTACAGCGCGCCATGCGGTTTGATGTGCTGCAGGCTGACGCCCTGCGCACGGGCAATTTCACGCAGCGCACCGAGCTGGTAGAGCATGTCGTCGACCAGTTCCTGGGCCGGTGCGTTGATGTGCCGACGGCCAAAACCGACCAGGTCACGGAACCCTGGGTGAGCGCCTACCGCCACGCCCAGCGCCTTGGCCCGCTCGACCGTGCGGCGCATGGTGCCCGGGTCACCGGCATGAAAGCCGGTGGCGATATTGGCCGAGCTGATAAAGGCCATCAGCTCATTGTCGACACCGTCGCCGATGGTCCACGGGCCAAAGCCCTCGCCCATGTCCGAGTTGAAGTCTACTGCCTGCATGCCTGCTCTCCTGGTGCTTGTGACTGCGTGCAGGCCACGTTAGATTCTATGCCACCCCTTGGGAAGATCTATAAACAGATAGGGTATCTTCTGAAAATCAGATACCCGGGAGTGCCTTCGTGTCATTGACCCTGCGCCAAGTCCGTTATTTTGTCGCCACCGCCGAAATCGGCCAGATCTCCCAAGCGGCGATCCACCTCAACATTTCCCAGTCGGCAGTGACCACGGCGATCAAGGAACTGGAGGCCATGCTGGGCGCGCTGTTGTTCCAGCGCTCACCCCAGGGCATGAGCCTGACCGACGCAGGGCGGCACTTTCTGAACCGCGCCTACGTGATCTTGCGCAGCGTCGACGATGCGCTGAACAGCCCATTGCCCGACGTGCGCGCCAGCGGCCTGCTGCGCCTGGCAGCGAGCTACACGGTGCTCGGCTACTTTCTGCCGCACCACCTGCAACGCCTGGAGCACTGGCACCCGGACGTGACCCTGGAGGTGCACGAGCAAGAACGCAGCGCCATCGAGCAAGGCCTGCTCGAAGGCCGCTTCGACATGGCCGTGGTGCTGACCGCCAACCTCACCCACCCGGATATCGTCTCCGAAACCCTGTTCAACTCCGAACGCCGGCTGTGGCTGCCCAGCCACCACCCGCTGTGCGAGCGCTCGGCGGTGAGCCTGGCGGACGTCGCCCACGAGCCGTTCATCCTGCTCACCGTGGACGAAGCCGAACAAAGCGCCATGCGTTACTGGGAACTGGCCAAGCAACGCCCCAGCGTGCGTGTACGCACCAGCTCGGTCGAGGCGGTGCGCAGCATGGTCGCCAATGGCAGCGGCGTGGCGATCCTCTCGGACCTGGTGCACCGGCCCTGGTCGCTGGAAGGCAAGCGCATCGAAACCGTGACCATCAGCGACCCGGTCACGCCCATGAGCGTCGGCCTGGCCTGGCACCGCGAGCGGGCGTTCAGCCCGGCGATGCAGGCGCTGCGCAACTACTTCCACGATGCCTTCCTGGCGCCGCAGCAGCTGTCGGCCCGGCGATAGCAGCCCGGCACAATGCCCGCCAGGAAAACCTCAGCCGAACGTTCAGCGTCCACTATCGTCATACCTTGAGCCGGTTGCCGACACGCAGAGAGGACGCGAAATGACTTCACCCGACCCGTCATACGTCAAATGGCTCGAAGAGCGCTCCATGCTCAAGGCCTCGCAGGAGCGGGCCCGGCTGTACTCGGGCCAGTCACGCCTGTGGCTCAACCCCTACGCCGAAGCGCAACCGCGCCGCGCCACCGACATCGCTTCGGTGTGGCTGACGGTCTACCCCGACGCCATCATCGCCCCCGAAGGCTGCTCGGTGCTCGGCGCCCTGGGCCACGAAACCTTGTGGAAGCGCTTGTCTGAGATTGGTGTGCAAGGCATACATACCGGCCCCATCAAGCAGTCCGGTGGTGTAAGCGGGCGCGATTTCACGCCCAGCGTGGACGGCAACTTCGACCGCATCAGCTTCGACATCGACCCGCTCTACGGCAACGAACAGGAGCTGGTGCAGATGAGCCGCATGGCGGCGGCGCACAACGCCGTGACCATCGACGACCTGATCCCCTCGCACACCGGCAAGGGCGCCGATTTTCGCCTGGCCGAGCTGGCCCATGGCGCCTACCCCGGGCTTTACCACATGGTCGAGGTCCGCGAGGAAGACTGGCCGCTGCTGCCCGAGGTGCCGCCAGGCCGTGATGCGGTCAACCTGCTGCCGGCCCAGTGCGACGAGCTCAAGGCGCGCCACTACATCGTCGGCCAGCTGCAACGGGTGATCTTCTTCGAGCCGGGGGTCAAGGAAACCGACTGGAGCGCCACGCCGCCCATCACCGGCGTCGACGGCAAGACCCGGCGTTGGGTGTACCTGCACTACTTCAAGGAGGGCCAACCGTCGCTCAACTGGCTGGACCCAAGCTTTGCCGCCCAGCAGATGATCATCGGCGATGCCCTGCACGCGCTGGACTGCCTGGGCGCGCGCGGCCTGCGCCTGGATGCGAACGGCTTTCTCGGGGTCGAAACACGCGCCAGCGGCACTGCCTGGTCGGAAAGCCACCCGCTGTCGATCGTCGGTAACCAGATCATCGGCGGCATGATCCGCAAAGCCGGTGGCTTCAGTTTTCAGGAGCTGAACCTCACCCTGGACGACATCGCGCAGATGTCCAAGGGCGGCGCCGACCTGTCCTACGACTTCATCACCCGCCCCGCCTATCAGCATGCCCTGCTGACCGGCGACACCGAATTCCTGCGGCTGATGCTCAAGGAAATGCATGGCCTGGGCATCGACCCGGCGTCGTTGATCCACGCGCTGCAGAACCATGACGAGCTCACCGTCGAGCTGGTGCACTTCTGGACCCTGCATGCCCATGACATGTACCTGTTCAAGGGCCAGACCCTGCCCGGCAACATCCTGCGCGAGCACATCCGCGAAGAAATCTATGAACGCCTGTCGGGTGAGCATGCGCCCTACAACCTGCGCTTCGTCACCAATGGCATCTCCTGCACCACTGCCAGCCTGATCACGGCGGCGCTGGGCATTCGTGACCTGGAACAGATCGGCGCGGCGGATATCGAGCTGATCCAGAAGGTGCACTTGCTGCTGGTGATGTACAACGCCATGCAACCCGGGGTGGTCGCGCTGTCGGGCTGGGACATGGTAGGTGCCCTGCCGCTACCGGCCGAGGCGGTGGCCGAGAGGATGCTCGACGGCGATACCCGCTGGATCCACCGGGGCGCTTATGACCTGGCCGGGCTCGACCCGCAGGCCGAAGCGTCGGTGCGCGGCATGCCGCGGGCGCGCTCGCTGTACGGCAGCCTGGACAGCCAGCTGGAAAACCCTGATTCGTTCGCCAGCAAAGTGAAAAAACTGCTCGCCGTGCGCCAGGCTTACGGTATCGCTGCCAGCCGCCAGGTGCTGGTACCCGAGGTCAGCAGCCCCGGGTTGCTGGTGATGGTGCACGAACTGCCGGCCGGGCGCGGCATTCAGATCAGCGCGCTGAACTTTGGCCAGGAGGTGATCGCCGAAGAGCTGGTGCTGACCGGCTTCACACCGGGGACGGTGGTGGACATGATCAACGAGACGGTCGAGGGCGACCTGACCGAGGATGGGCGGCTGGTGGTCAACCTGGACCCCTATGAAGCCCTGTGCCTGAGGATCGTGAACAGCAGTGGGCATGTATGAACACCCTGACACCACGGTTATTGTAGGGGCGGCCTTGTGTCCCGGCGGGGCCGCGCAGAGGCCCGACACTAATTGCGGCGCCGCAGAAACGGGGGCCGCTTTGCGGCCCTTGCCGACCCGCCCCTGCAAGGCGGCTCCCACAGGGATGGCGTTGCGGGTGCCACAGCTTGCATTCCTGGCCTTACCGGCATAGTTTCCGGGCAATCATTTTCCACGCCAGGAGCCCATCCATGTACACCGGCATCGTCCAGGCCGTTCGCCCTCTGCTTGCGGTAAACACCTACCCGGGCCACAACCAGTTCACCATCGACCTCACCCCGGAGCTGCTCGAAGAGCTGAAGATCGGCGCGAGCGTCAGTGTTGAAGGCACCTGCCTGTCGGTCACTGAAATCGATGGCACCCAGGTGAAATTCGATGCCATGACCGCCACCCTGGAACGCACCAACCTGCGCTTTTTCAAGGCCGGCCAGGGCGTCAACATCGAGCGGTCAGCGAAGATGAACGCGGAGATCGGCGGGCACCTGATGGCCGGCCACATTGCCTCCACCGCCGAGATCGTCGAGCTCTCGATCAAGGAAACCGGCGCCTTCATCCAGTTCCGTATGCCGCCGGAGTGGGCCAAGTACGTGTTCCCCCGTGGCTTCCTCGGCGTCAACGGCTGCAGCCTCACCGTGGCCGAGGTGGACGACACGCTGATCACCATCAACCTGATCCCCGAGACCCTGCGCCAGACCACCTTCGCCAACTACAAAGCTGGCGAGCTGATCAACATCGAAGTCGACCACCAGACCATGGTGCTGGTCGATGTGGTGGAGCGCACCCTCAAAGGCACCCTCGCCCGGGAAAAGTTGTTGCCCTGAACGGCTTCATCAAAGCCCGCGAGCGCGCCGCGTACCCTGTGGGAGCGGCTTCAGCCGCGAAGCAGGCGCTGCGGTGGATGGCACCGGCTTCGCCGGTGTTCGCGGCTGAAGCCGCTCCTACAGGGCCCCCGCCAAATCAGTAAGTTAGCGTTTGTTCTATGGGAGCCGAATTGCCGGCCACAGCTTCTGCAGCGCCGCACCCCCTGTGGGAGCCGGCTTGCCGGCGATGAGGCCTGGCCAGGCAACCTCAGATGCTGCGGGTAATGCCACCGTCGACCTTGATGTTCTGCCCAGTGATGTACGCCGCGCCATCGCTGGCGAGGAAGGCCACGGTCGCGGCGATTTCCTCACAGGTGCCATAGCGCTTGAGCGGCACACTGTCGCGGCGCGCGTCGGTGGCCGGCAGGCTGTCGATCCAGCCCGGCAGCACGTTGTTGATGCGGATATTCTCGGCGGCGTACTTGTCGGCGAAAATCTTGCTGAACGCCGCCAGGCCCGCGCGGAACACGGCCGAAGTGGGGAACATCTCGCTGGGCTCGAACGCCCAGGCGGTGGAAATGTTGATGACCACCCCGCCCTGCTGACGCTGCATGATCGGCGTCACCAGGCGGGTCGGGCGGATGACATTGAGCAGGTAGGTTTCCATGCCCTGATGCCAGTCTTCGTCGCTGATTTCCAGGATCGGCGCACGCGGGCCGTGGCCTGCGCTGTTGACCAGTACATCGATACGGCCCCACTTGGCCACCACAGCATCGACCAGGCGCTTGATATCGTCATTGGACTGGTTGCTGCCGGTTACGCCGATACCGCCCAACTCGTGCGCCAGCGCCTCGCCCTTGCCCGACGACGACAAGATGCCGACCTTGAAGCCGTCGGCAGCCAGGCGCCGCGCCGCTGCTGCGCCCATGCCACTGCCACCTGCGATCACGATTGCTACTTTTTCGATAGCCATGAAGCCTCCCGGTCGAACGTTATTCTGAATGAGTGATGGGCCCAGACTAGCACCCGGTTCCCGCCTCGAGAGAGGCAGCAAACCTTCAAACACTCGATAGAAAAACTACTGACTAAGACGCCTGTTGAAGCAACCAGGCACGCACAGTGTCCAGTGCCGGGGGCTGATAGGCAGTGCGCGGCCACACCAGGTAGAACGCCTGGTCCAGGCTGAGCTCGTGGTCGAACGCCAGCGCCAGGCGCCCCGCCGCGATATCGCGCTGCACGAAATGATAACTGGCCAGCGCCAACCCTTGCCCATCAATGGCCGCGTCGATTGCCAACGCCGTCTGGTTGAAACGCACATTGCGCGCAGATGCCTGCAGCGGCTGCAGAAATACTTCGCTGATGAAGTCGGGCCAGAAATTGTGGGCGTCGTGCAGCAAGGTATAACGCTGCAATTGCTGAAGATCCGCAGGTTCCCCCTGTGCCTGCAACAAAGACGGGCTGGCGACCGCCACGATGCGCTGCTGCAGAAACAGCTCGGTATTCAGCGCCGGGCCAAACGGCGGCCGCCCGTAGCGCACGGCAATGTCCACGCCCTCCGGGCGAAACTGTGAAAGGCGGTCGGTGGCCAGCACCTGCAGGTCGATGCCGGGGTGTTGCTCGGCGAATGACGACAGCCGAGGGATCAGCCACTTCGCCGCAAAGGTCGGGGTAACGCTGATGGTCAGCTGCGCGCCGTCGGGCCTGAGTGCCTGGGTGGCACTGCTGATCAGGGCGAAGGCGCTGCGGATATCGCTGCTATAACGCTGGCCGGCACCCGTAAGGCCAAGGCCACGGGGCAGCCGCTCGAACAGCTTGATCCCAAGGTTGGCCTCCAGCCCGCGAACCTGCTGCGCCACCGCCGCCTGGGTGACGCCAAGCTCCTGCGCCGCCAGGCGAAAGTTGAGGTGCCGCGCCACCACCTCGAATACCCGCAAGCCATTGAGCGGCGGCAGCGCGGAAAAACCCTCGGCCATATAGATAATCTACTGAGAGAACAGACCCCCACCTTAATCGATGCGGGGGTGCTGCTGCACCAGCAACTTGCGCTTGGCCTCAAGCTCGGCAATCTGCTCGTCGATGTCCTCGATCTTCTGCTCGATGTTGTCGTGGTGCTCCTGCAACAGCTCGCGGGCCTCTTCTATGTCCGAAGCGGCAGGTGCGGCACCGCGCAGCGGCTTGTTGGCGGTCTCTTTCATGGTCACGCCGGTGATCAGGCCGATTGCAGCAATCACCATCAGGTAGTAGGCCGGCATGTACAGGTCGCCGGTAGTTTCCACCAGCCACGCGGTGAGGGTCGGGGTCAGGCCGGCGATCAGCACCGAAATGTTGAAGGCGCTGGCCAAGGCGCTGTAACGAATGTGCGTGGGGAACATCGCTGGCAGCGTCGACGCCATCACGCCAATGAAGAAGTTGAGCATCACCGCAATGATCAGCAACCCGGCGAAGATCACCCCCAGCACGCCACTGTTGATCAGCATGAACGCAGGGATGGCCAGGACGAACAGGCCTACGCTGCCGACCATGATGAACGGGCGACGGCCCCATTTGTCGCTGAGCAGGCCGATGATTGGCTGCACGAACAGCATGCCGACCATGATCGCGATGATAATCAGCACGCCGTGGTCTTCGCTGTAGTGCAGGTTGTGCGACAGGTAGCTGGGCATGTAGGTGAGCAGCATGTAGTAGGTGACGTTGGTGGCGATCACCACGCCGATGCAGGTCACCAGGCCGCGCCAGTGCTGGGTGGCAACCTCCTTGAACGACACCTTGGGCCCCGAGGCCAGGCCTTCGCGGTCGCCCTGTTCAAGCTTCTCGACATGCTGCTGGAACGCTGGTGTTTCCTCCAGCGCATGGCGCAGGTAGAGGCCGATGATGCCGAGCGGCAATGCCAGGAAGAACGGCAGGCGCCAGCCCCATTCGAGGAACTTCTCCTCGCCGAGTATGGTGGAAATCAACACCACCACGCCCGCGCCCAGCACGAAGCCTGCGATCGAGCCGAAGTCCAGCCAGCTACCCAGGAAGCCGCGCTTGCGGTCCGGGGCGTATTCGGCGACGAAGATCGAAGCGCCGGTGTATTCGCCGCCTACCGAGAAGCCCTGGGCCATTTTCGCCAACAGCAGCAGGATCGGCGCCCAGATGCCAATGGAGGCGTAGGACGGTATCAGGCCGATGGCGAAGGTGCTCAGCGACATGATCACGATGGTCGCGGCAAGGATCTTCTGCCGGCCGAACTTGTCGCCCAAGGCACCGAAGAACAACCCGCCCAGCGGGCGGATCAGAAACGGTACCGAGAAGGTGGCCAAGGCCGCGATCATCTGCACGCTGGGGTCAGCGTTGGGGAAAAACACCTTGCCCAGGGCATAGGCGACGAAGCCGTAGACGCCGAAGTCGAACCACTCCATGGCATTGCCCAGCGCCGCAGCGGTGATCGCCTTGCGCATCTTGGCGTCGTCGACGATGGTGATGTCTTTCAAGCCGATCGGCTTGACGCTTTTCTTGCGTGATTTCATTCCAGTGTCCCTGTAGCTGTGGCTCTTTGGCATCAGATACACAGGGACACAAAATAATTCCACGCAAAGCGATTTCTTGCTGCTTTTAGCGTCAGATCCCTTGTTGCGCCAGGTCCATGGCGAAGTACGTCAGGATCAGGTCGGCACCGGCACGCTTGATCGCACCGATGCTTTCACGCACCACACGCCCTTCATCGATGGCACCGGCCAGGCCGCCGAACTTGATCATCGCGTACTCGCCGCTTACCTGGTACGCCGCCAGCGGCAGGCGCGAAGCCGCACGGATGTCGGCGATCACGTCGAGGTAGGCACCGGCCGGCTTGACCATCAGCACATCGGCCCCTTCCTGCTCGTCGAGCAGCGACTCGCGCACGGCTTCGCGGCGGTTCATCGGGTTCATCTGGTAAGCCTTGCGGTCACCTTTGAGCACAGTGCCGCCGGCCTCACGGAACGGGCCGTAGAGCGACGACGCGAACTTGGTGGAATAGGCCATGATCGCCGTGTCGTGGAAGCCTGCGGCATCCAGTGCACCGCGGATCGCCTGGACCTGCCCGTCCATCGCCGCCGACGGCGCGATGAAGTCGGCACCGGCCGCTGCCGCGATCACTGCCTGCTTGCCCAGGTTGGCCAGGGTGGCGTCGTTGTCCACGCCATGGTCGTGCAGCACGCCGCAGTGGCCGTGGCTGGTGTATTCGCAGAAGCAGGTGTCGGACATCACCACCATTTCGGGCACGCTGTCCTTGCAGATGCGCGCCATGCGCGCCACCAGGCCATTCTCGTTCCAGGTGTCGCTGCCGGTAGCATCCAGGTTGTGCGAAACGCCGAAGGTCATCACCGACTTGATGCCGGCACGGGCGTAGCGCTCGATTTCCTGGGCCAGCAGTTTTTCAGGGATGCGGTTGACCCCGGGCATGCTGGAGATCGGCACGAAGTCGTCGATGCCTTCTTCGACGAAGATCGGCAGGATCAGGTCTTCGAGGCGGAACTCGGTCTCCTGGAAGATCGTGCGCAGGGACTCGTTCTGACGCAGACGGCGGGGGCGAACGGAAGGGAAGATGTTGGACATGACAGCTCCAGGGAATACGGACGGCGTACACCATATGCCTGTTGTGCGCCAGTGAAAAGGCTGGGTGACGAGATTGTGTCTTGCGCGGGGGGTAATAGCCGGGATATGCAGTGGCCAATCTGGCCTCATCGCCGGCAAGCCGGCTCCCACAAGGGAGCGCAGCGCTGCCGAATCCTGGGTCAGTCCATCCTGTGGGAGCCGGCTTGCCGGCGATGAGGCCAGTACCGCCACTCCATTACTGCAACCAAGGCGGCGGTGGTTCTTCAGCCTTCACCGGCCCATGCTCGGCTTCAGCCAGGGCAGCGCGGCGGCGGGCATCATCCAAGCGCGCCGCTTCGATCTCGCGCATGACCCCACCCACGTCCGCTTCATGCTCGTCATCGGCGAATTCGCCGGTCAACGGGCTGTCGGCACGCAACTCACCCGCCTCGTACAGCGCCCACATTTCCTGGGCATAGCGGGTGTCTTTCAGCTCCGGGGCAAAGCGCCCGAAATAGTGGGCCATGTTCGCCACGTCGCGCTGCAGCATGCTGAACGCATGGTTGTTGCCGGCGGCATCCACCGCCTGCGGCAGGTCGATGATCACCGGGCCGTCAGGGCCCAGCAACACATTGAATTCCGACAGGTCGCCATGCACCAGCCCGGCACACAGCATCAGCACGATCTGGCGAATGACGAAGGCGTGGTACTCACGCGCCTCCTCGGCCTCCAGGTGCACGTCGTTCAGGCGTGGCGCGGCGTCGCCGTCGGCGTCGGTCACCAGCTCCATCAGCAGCACGCCGTCCTGGAAGTCGAACGGTTTGGGCACCCGCACCCCGGCACTGGCCAGGCGGAACAGCGCCGCCACTTCGGCGTTCTGCCAGGCATCCTCGGCCTCTTTGCGGCCGTACTTGCTGCCCTTGGCCATGGCCCGGGCCTGGCGACTATTGCGCACCTTGCGGCCCTCCTGGTACTCGGCGGCCTGGCGGAAACTGCGTTTGTTGGCCTCTTTGTAGACCTTGGCGCAACGTACCTGGGCGCCGCAACGCACCACGTAGACGGCAGCTTCCTTGCCGCTCATCAAGGGTCGCAGTACTTCGTCGACCAGTCCGTCTTCAATCAGCGGTTCGATTCGTTTTGGCGTCTTCATCAGGCTTGTGTTCGGGGTCCTGTCTGGCCTTATGGCTGGGTTGGCGGACATCCTCTCACAGCCTGATGCGACTTGCTCGTTTGTCTGCTCAGGCGGCTGCCCGCCGCTGCTCGATCATGTACCGAGCACGGTCGAACGCCCAGTTGTAGACCACCGTGTAGGGCAGAATGATCACGAAGAAGCCCAGCTCGACCATGAACGCCTGCCACAGCGAAATCTCGAGCATCCAGGCCGCCACTGGCAGGCACCACACCACCAGCCCTGCCTCGAAGCCCAAACCGTGAACGAAACGCGATAACGCCTTCCACTGGATGCGCGGGGTCACCACGAAGCGGTCGACCAGCGCGTTGTAAGCCATGTTCCAGGCCATGGCGATCAGCGAAAGCGTGACTGCCAGGCTACCGGCGGTGGCCAGCGACTTGCCCATGATCCACGACAACAGCGGCGCACACAGCAGCACGGCAAAGACTTCGTAGCCAATGGCATGCACCAGACGTTCGGTGAAAGCGGCTTTTTTCATGACAAATTCCATCCAGATAATGACCTCGTGCTTCACATTTTCTTTGATGGAACTGATACTCACCACATAGCACCTATCGGTTTTATCAATACCTATGCGCTACTCGCCCGAAGCCCTCGTTGCCTTTGTCGAAGCCGCCGCCCTCGGCTCGTTCTCCGCTGCGGCGCGCAAATTGCGCAAGAGCCAGTCGACCATCAGCATTGCCATCGCCAACTTCGAGGCGGATGTGGGTTGCCCGCTGTTCGACCGCGCAGGCCGCCACCCTACGCTCAACGCAGCGGGCCGCCAGGTGCTGGGCCACGTCGAGGCGATCCTCGATGCCAGCGCCAGGCTGGATGCCTTGGCAGTGCGCCTGGCCGGTCAGGTCGAGCCACTGGTGTCGGTGGTGATGTCCGACAGCTACAGCGTGACGTTCCAGGGCGCGGTGATAAGCCGCTTCGCCGCCAGCTACCCGCACACCGAGCTGCGCTGCGGGCCAGCCGAAGACGCCGACGTGATCGACATGATCCAGCAGGACATGGCGCACATCGGCATCCTCGCCGCACAAGCGCAGTACCCGGCCGACGTGGCCGTGGCACGCCTGCCAGAGCAGGCGGAGTTTGCGCTGTATGTCGGCACCGGGCACCCGCTGGCCACGCTGGCGGCAGTGCAACCGCAGCACCTGGAGAACGAGCGCCAGCTGTATATCCGGACTTACGCCCCCAGCCTGCACCGCGGGCGCGGCCAGGCCTGGTCGGCGCCCGACTACCTGACCTTGCTGGAATTCGCCGTGCGCGGCTTTGGCTGGGCCGAGCTGCCCAGGGCGCTGGTGTCGCGCTTCGGCAGTGGCCTGGTGGAATTGCCAGTGGCGGGTTACCCACGGCGCGTCGCCATGGATGTGGTCTGGTCACGCGGCCACCCGCTGGGGCCGGCTGGGCAGTGGCTGGTGCAGCAACTGCTCGAGCACACCTGATCAGGCAAGCAAGGCCTGAGCTAGACAATGCTGGAAGCTTTCCAGGAACACCGTCTCGGCCATGGTCATCCTCTGCTCCCTGTTCCAGAGCAAGTGCAAATCTGCGTTGACGATGCCTTCTGCAGGCGGCAACCGCCACAGCAGCCCCTTTTCCACATCTTCATGGAGGAGGTGTTCAGGCATGCAGCCTACTCCGTACCCCGCACAAACCAGCCGCTGAACTTCCTCTACGCTAGGAGACGATGCAACGATGCGCCCGGTGAACCCATGCTGGTCACGGAACATCGCAAGCGGCGACAGGTTGCCGCCCAACTGGTCGCTGACAAAACTCACGAAATTCTCCCCACGAAGCGACTCGAGCGTCACATCGCTGCGCCCAAATAATCGATGCCGCACGCCACAGAAGAACGCATAACGCTGGCTGACAAGTAGACGCTGCTCGAGCTTGGGCTGCGGAATGCGACACAGGCCGACGCCGGCTGTGGCCGTTTTCTGCAGCAAAGAGCTGATGATATCGGCGCTGCGCATGACATCGATTTCCAGTTCTACACGTGGATGCGCCTCGTGGAAATCGCCCAGGAAATCGTCGTAGAGCTGTGACTGCACCCGACTGACGCTCAGCACTCGCACCTTGCCTACTACGTCATCGCTTTCCTTTTCCACCGCGGCGCTGATGCGCGATACATCCCCATAAATATCGATGGCAATGCGCAACACTTCCTCCCCGGCAGCCGTAAGGTCAAAACGCGGACCACCTCGGAGAATGAGCGCGCAGCCGAGCTGCTCTTCCAGACGCCTCAGCGCCTGACTAACCGCAGACTGGGTCACGTGCAACCTGGCTGCAGCTCTGCTGATGCTGCCCTCTTGGCCAATCGCAAGGTAGGTACGCAGCAGGTTCCAGTCCAGGCGGTCGTTCAAGAATCGACGCCCTTCCCATTTGTTGACCAAAGCATCAGATCGTGAAGTTGGTGGATTCATTAAGTGACCTATTAGTAGCGGTGCTAATACGACGGATAAGAATTAGCAAATTGACTAATCATAGGCCCAAGGCGATAAATCTCGAAAGCGCCAACAGAGCGCGACCGGCTTAGCCAAACCTGCCCACCTGCCTATAACTCCAAGAAGGGCCTTGCATGCATACGTCAAAACAGCCGCGTCGTGCGGCGGCTGCCGCATTTGTCGGCACCACCATCGAGTTCTACGACTTCTACATCTATGCCACGGCGGCTGCGCTCGTGCTGGGTCAAGTGTTCTTCCCGAGCAGCAACCCCTTGCTCAGCACCTTGGCGGCATTTGGCACCTTCGCAGTGGGATTCGTTGCGCGTCCGTTGGCAGGCATGGTCTTCGGCCACTTGGGTGACCGTCTGGGCCGCAAGAAAATGTTGCTGGTCACCATGGTTCTCATGGGCCTGGCCACCACGGGCATTGGCCTACTGCCCAGCTACGCCAGCGCTGGCATCTGGGCACCCATCGGGCTGATTGCCCTGCGCATTGTCCAGGGGATCTCCGTCGGTGGTGAGTGGGGTGGTGCCGTCCTGATGGCCAGTGAACATGCTCCGGCCAAACGCAAAGTGTTCTACGCGTCATTCGCTCAGCTCGGTAGCCCAGCAGGCTTACTCCTTGCTCTCATCGCGTTCCGCCTGGTGTCTACATTGGAACCCGAAGAGTTCCTCAGCTGGGGTTGGCGCCTGCCGTTCCTGGCCAGTGGCGTGTTGATGCTGGTTGGCCTGGCAATTCGATTCGGCGTAGAAGAGAGCCCTGAGTTCCAAGCCGCCAAGGCCAAGCAAGAAGTCGTCAAATACCCGGTGCTGGAAGTGGTGCGTGACTGCTGGAGGCAGATCCTCTTTTCCGCCCTCGCAGTAACCATCGGCTCCGCAGGCTTCTTCTTCACCAACACCTTCATGATCACCTACGTGACCACCTATCAGGGTATCCCTCGAGCAACCATCCTCGACTGCCTGTTCCTGGTGACCATCCTGCAGTTCTTGACCCAGCCACTGGCCGCGCTGCTGGCTGAACGCATCGGCGAAGGCCGCTTCCTCAAACTGGTAGCCCTGCTGTGCATGGCTGTGCCCTACCCCATGTTCATGCTGGTCGGCACCCAGAACCTGGTGCTGATGACAGCCGGTATCGCCATGGCAGTTGTCACGCTCTCGGCTTTGTATGCGGTGATCGCCGGCTACATGACCCAAGCCTTCCCTGCCCACCTGCGCTATTCCGGGATCTCTCTGGCCTACCAGTTGATTTGCGCCATCGCCGGGGGCAGCACGCCGATCATCGGCACCCTGCTGGCCGACCGCTTCGCCGGCCAGTGGCTGCCACTCGCCGTGTTCTTCACCGCACTCTCCACGCTTTCCTTGATCGGCGTCTGTGGTCTCTCTCGCCTACGTGGCGAGCAGCAGCAACCCATCCCCGCCATCGCTCGTTAAATCAGGAGTTTTCATGAGCAAGCCGCACAACATCAGCGATGTCGAATGGCAGGCACGCTGCGAACTGGCCGCGCTGTACCGAATGGTTGCGCACTTTCGCATGACCGACTTGATCGACACCCATATCACCCTGCGTATTCCTGGGCCTGAGCATCACTTCCTGATCAACCAATACGGGGTGATATTCGACCGGATGCGTGCCAGCGACCTGGTACGCATCGACCAACATGGCAATGTCGTCGACCAGGCCAATGGCGAGCGCCGGGTGAACGCTGCTGGCTTCGTGATCCACTCAGCGATTCACATGGCACGACCGGACATGCACTGCGTGATCCACACCCATACCGCCGCCGGAATCGCCGTCTCGGCCCAGGAGCACGGGTTGTTGCCGATCAGCCAGCATGCATTGAAGTTCTACGAAAAGCTGGCGTACCACCAATACGAGGGCATCGCCCTGTCCCTGGATGAGCGTGAGCGCCTGATCGCCGACCTTGGCACCCACAAAGCGATGATCCTGCGCAACCATGGCCTGCTGGCCGGCGGCGCCAGTGTTGCCGAGGCCTTCCACGAGATTCACTTCCTGGAACGCGCCTGCCAGGCGCAAGTGCAAGCATTGGCCGGCGGCAGCAAGCTCATCTACCCCAGCGAAGAAGTGTGCCGCCACACCGCCGCACAGTTCCAACGCGACGAGTCTGCGCAAATCATCAGCCTGAGCTGGGACGCTGCCTTGACCTTGATCGAACAGCAACGCGAGTCGTACTGCTCATGAAGCCGCTGGTATTGCTTTCAACCGACCAAGCACTTCTGGGCCAACTGCAGTCTGCCTTCGCGCGCAGCGCTCCCCAGCTACACGTGGTGCTGGCCAACGATCCCGCTGCCCAGGAGGCACAGGTAGCCGCGTGCTGGTTCCCTCCCGCAGGCAGCCTCAGTGCCTTGCCCAACCTCAAGCTGATCCACTCGGTGGCTGCTGGTGTTGATCACCTGGCCAACGACTCGAGCCAGCCAGCATTGCCGGTGTGCAGAGTCGTAGATCCGGCTCACCGGCAAGGAATGGCGGAGTATGTACGCTGGGCGGTCATCCACTACCACCGGGACTTCGACCGAGCACTTGCCCAACAACAGCAGCAGGTATGGCAACGTCATCCCCAACGCCTCGCTGCCGAATACCGCATCGGTGTGATGGGGCTCGGTTCCCTGGGAGGCGCCATTGCCGGCGAGTTGGCCGAGGCCGGATATGCGGTCCGAGGTTGGTCGAGGAGTGCCAGGCAGCTGAACGGCGTGCGCACATTCGCAGGCGCTGGGGCGTTCGATCAATTCCTGGATGGCCTCGACCTGTTGATCAACCTGCTGCCGTTGACCGATGCCACTCGCGGCATTCTCTGCCAGAAAACCTTTGAAGCCTTGGCGCCGAACGCGGCAGTGATCAACTGCGGACGCGGGCAGCACGTGCAGGTGGATGACCTGGTCAACGCCATCAACAGTGGCCGACTGCGCGGTGCGCTGCTGGATGTGTTCGAAAAAGAACCGCTGCCATTGGACAGCCGCCTCTGGAGCACGCCGGGCATCGTCGTCACACCCCACATGGCCTCATGCGCGTCTCACGACTGCATTGCCCAGCAAGTGGCCGAGAACGCTCGGCGCCTGGCCTGCGCTGAACCCCTCCTGAACCAAGTAGACCCCGCGCTCGGATACTGATCCCACCGCCTGTTTGAGGACTCACATCATGCATACATGCAATGGCACACGGCTGTGGGACAGCCTCATGGACATGGCCAAGGTCGGCCCGACTGCCAAGGGCGGCAACTGCCGCCTGGCACTGTCGAAAGAAGACCGAGATGGACGCGAGCTGTTCGCGAGCTGGTGCCGCGAGGCCGGCATGAGCATCCATGTCGACGCGATCGGCAACCTGTTCGCCCGCCTGCCAGGCCGCAATGACGCCCTGCCCCCTGTGGTCATGGGCAGCCATCTGGACACTCAACCGAAGGGCGGTCGCTTCGATGGCATCTACGGTGTGCTTGCCGGCCTGGAAGTGGTACGCAGCCTCCAGGACAAAGGCCTGCAGCTTGAGCGCCCATTGGAAATTGCGGTGTGGACGAACGAAGAAGGCGCTCGTTTTACGCCTGCCATGCTCGGCTCCGCGGTGTTCACGGGCGAGCTGCCCCTCGCCCAAGCGCTGTCCAGCTGCGATGCTGAAGGCGTCAGCGTGGCCGAAGCGTTGGAACAAACCGGCTATGCGGGTGAGCTTGCTCTGGACCGTGAGTTCGACGCGTACTTCGAAGCACATATCGAACAAGGCCCAATCCTGGAAGATGCAGGCCTGCCCGTAGGCCTGGTGATGGGTGGACAAGCGATTTGCTGGCTGGACATCGAGATCAGTGGACAGGCCGCTCACGCTGGCACCACGCCCATGCCCTTGCGCCGCGACTGCCTGTTCGGCGTGGGAGAAATGATCACCGCACTCGAACAACTGTCACGCGACTTCGCACCCAAAGGTCTCGTTACCGTTGGCCAATTGCAGATCGCCCGCTCTTCCCGCAACACCATCCCTGGCCACGTGGCGTTTACCCTCGACCTTCGCCATCACGAAGACGCCGCCATCGCTGACATGGAAGCCAGCGCCCGTGCACTCATCGACCAGATCGCCACCAAGCGTGGCTTGCAAGTCCAGATCGACCGCCACTGGCTGAGCCCGGCCACGCCGTTCGACCCGGCCTGCATCGATGCAGTACGCGAAGCCATCGAAGGCCTGGGCTACCCGTACCAGCCAATCGTCAGCGGCGCCGGCCATGACGCCATTCACCTGGCCCGTCACTGCCCAACCACTATGGTGTTCATCCCCTGCGTCGGCGGCCTGAGCCATAACGAAGCCGAAGACGCCTTGCCCAACGACGTGACCATGGGCTGCGACGTATTGCTCAACGCCGTGCTGAACCGCGCCGACCGGCGCTGACTTAGCCAGATCCACCCAGGCGCCCAGCCAATTCAAGAAAGCTGGGCCCACGGGAACGCTTTGCCCAAAAACAAGAAATAGCCGCTCCATCTTCAGCTGCCAATAACAACCAGAACCCATCTTTCGGGAGAAAATGGCAATGACCAGCCCTGCGTACACCGAGGTTGCCAGCGCGCAACCACAACGCACCGCCGACATGAAAAAAGTCGCGGTCGCCAGTGTGATCGGCACCACCGTTGAGTGGTATGACCTGTTCCTTTTCGCCACGGCCTCGGCCCTGGTATTCAACAAGATCTTCTTCCCAGGCTTTGATCCCCTGGTAGGCACCCTCCTCGCTTTCGGCACCTTTGCTTCAGCCTATGGTGCACGCATGATTGGTGCCGCACTGTTCGGTCACTTCGGTGACCGCCTGGGACGTAAATCGATGCTGCTGATCTCGCTGCTGACCATGGGTGCGGCCACATTCGCCATCGGCCTGCTGCCAAGCTACGAGTCGGTGGGCATCTGGGCGCCGATCATGTTGCTGACATTGCGAATTATCCAGGGCCTGGCCCTGGGTGGGGAATGGGGCGGCGCTGTGCTGATGGCCGTGGAGCACGCGCCAAAACATCAGCGTGGGCTGTACGGCTCGTGGGTTCAGATCGGCGTACCGGCGGGTACGATGCTGGCCAATCTCGTATTCCTGATGTTCGCCACAACGCTGAGCAACGAACAGCTGCTGGATTGGGGATGGCGTGTCCCATTCCTGCTCAGTGTTCTGCTGATCGGACTGGGCTTGTACATCCGCCTGAACATCCATGAAACGCCGTCGTTCAAAGCAGTAGAGAACAAAGGCACCCAGGTCAAAGTGCCTCTCTTCGAAGTGTTCCGCAAATACTGGAAACAGGTTGTCCTGGGTGGCGTGGCAACCATGTCCACTGGCACCTCCTACAACCTCATTGTGGCCTTCGGGCTCACCTACGGCACCCAGACCTTGGGCTTCACACGGGGCGAAATGCTCACGGTGGTGCTGGTTTCCTGTGCAGCCTGTATCGGCATGCTCCCGTTCTTTGGGTCACTCTCCGACCGGATCGGACGTAAGCCGATCATCATCGGCGGGATCATCGCTGAGGCACTCGTGGCCTTCCCAATGTTCTGGCTGATGGACACCAAAGTGTTGGGCCTGGCCTTCGCCGGCTACTTCCTGATGATGACTGCATTTGCGGCCAACTACGGCCCCATCGCCACCTTCCTTGCCGAGCTGTTCGGCACTCGAGTGAGGTATTCAGGGCTTTCGATCAGCTACATGCTTTCCGGCCTGCTGGGGAGTGCCGCTACCCCTCTGGTCACCACCGCGTTGCTGTCTTGGACTGGCACCGGCTCATCGATTGCGTGGTACATGATCGGCTCGGCAGCAGTCTCTCTGATCGCTCTACTGCTACTCACCGAGACCTTCGAACGGGATATCGATCAAGCACGGCAGTAAGTCCGTGCCGTACCCCCGAAATGCTCGCCTTTGGAGCGGGCGCTTCCCAGTTCCGTTTGTAGAGTTTTCACGATGAAAAACTACCTGATGAGTGCCGGCGTATTCGCCCTCTCTCCTTTCGCTCAGGCTGACCTGGTGGCAGACAGCCATGCAAATCTTGGTCTGCGAAATTTCTACTTCAACAACGATTTCCGCGATCAAGCTGGCAGCCTTGGCCAGAGCAAAACCGAGGAATGGGCACAAGCGTTCGTACTCGATTTCAAATCTGGCTATACCAATGGCCCAATAGGCATAGGCTTGGATGCTTTGGGATTGATGGGCGTGACGCTTGATAGCGGGGATGGTCGCCACCGTGGCAGCAGCATGATCCCCGATGACGGCTCGGGCGCGGCTCAACAGTGGAGCCGCCTGGGCCTGACACCCAAGCTGAAAGTCGCCAACACCGAATTGCGATACGGCACGCTGATGCCCAAGCTTCCGGTGCTGACCTACAACGATGGTCGCCTGCTGCCCCAAACGTTCGAGGGGGCGCAGATCACCTCCACCGACCTGGATGGCCTGACGCTAACTGGCGGGCGCCTGAACCGTGCCACGGGTCGCGCCTCCAGTGACCGCACTGGATTGGCGGTAGCGGGAGGTTCCCGTGAGAGCGACCAGTTCCTGTTCGCGGGTGGCGACTACCGGCTCGGCAAGCAACTCACGGCGCAATACTACGTTGCCAACCTCGAGGACTATTACACCCAGCACTTCGTAGGCCTCACCCACACGCTTGCGCTCCCCGAAGGCCAATCGCTGCGGACTGATCTGCGTTACTTCCGCACCGTCGCCGATGGAGCCAACGACTCCGCTGCTGGTCGTGCAAGTGGGTACCGCGTGGGGGGCTACACCGAGGACGGTGACGGCAAGATCGATAACCACACCTGGAGCGCCGCGCTGACCTATTCCGTCCAGGGCCACGCGCTGATGGGCGGCTATCAGGAGGTGTCGGATGCAAGCAACTTCGTCCAGCCGAATCAGGGCTCCCTCAGCGGCAAGGGCGCAGGGGGTGCCAGTGTCTACCTCTACACCGACCGGATGCTCGCGAGCTTCAACCGAGCAGGCGAACGTACCGCGTTCGCCCAGTACAGCTACGACTTCGCCGCTGCCGGCGTACCTGGCCTGAAGTTCTCCCTGATGTACCTCAAGGGTGACGACATCCGCACCACCAGCGCAAATGACGCGAGCGAATGGGAGCGGGATATCGGCCTGGACTATGTCGTGCAGGCCGGTGCGCTCAAAGGCCTCGGCCTGGCTTGGCGCCACGGGTTGCTGCACTCCGAAATCGACCCCAACCAGGAACAGAACCGACTCATCGTCAGCTACACCCTGGCGCTTTTCTGATTTCTGACCCAGTGCTGCCGGCGAGCCGGTGGCACTCTTTCGCTCCAAGGAGTTCTCAATGCAACGCATCCACAGCGCCCCTGGCACTATCAGCCCGGTAGGCCCGTATTCCCAAGCCGTGGTCAGCGGCCACTTGGTGTTCACCGCCGGCCAGATCCCATCACTGGGCAGCCTGGAAGAGCAGCCCGACAATTTCAAAGACCAGGTCAGGCAGACCTTCGCCAACCTTGCCGCGATCCTCGAAGCGGCGGGCTCCAGCCTGTCCCACATCGTCAAGGTCAACGCCTACCTGACAGACCCCGATCAACTGGTGCCCTTCAATGAGGTGTACAAGGAAATCCTTGGCCATGCACCACCCGCTCGTACAACCGTCTGCGTGCAGTTGTGGGGCGTGAGCCTGGAAATCGACTGTATAGCCGAGCTGGTCGACATGGAGCGTGGGCAATGACCGACAACGATCTGATCGCAAAGCTGCGAGAAGTCAGCTTCGCCACACTGGGCCACTTCCTCGAACGAGGGTTCGTCAGCCATGAGATCCGCGCAATGGTACCGGGCGGACGCATTGTCGGCCGGGCAGTGACGTTGCGGCTTGCACAGCCGGATGCCATCGCAGTCAATCGCGCCCTGGTCTCCCTGCAGCCAGGCGACGCTCTGGTGATCGACATGGCGGGTGACCATGCCCACGCTTGCGTTGGCGCCGTCACGCAGTTCGCGGCTCGCTGCGCAGGTGCAGCCGGCATCATCGTTGATGGCGTAGTTACCGACATCAACGAACTGCGTGCCTGCCAATTACCGGTCTTCGCCCGCGGCACCACGCAGCTGACTACCAAGCTGATCGCAAGCGCCGCAAGCCAGGTGAATGTAGCAGTGAACTGCGCTGGTGTTACGGTGAATCCAGGCGACCTTGTGTTGGCCGATGACAACGGTGTGCTCATCTTGCCAGCAGGAGAGCTGGCAACCGTAATAGACAAAGCGCTGCATGCCGATCTTACTGAGCCCGATTTACTGGCGCGGCTGCGCGATGGTGAACCGCTCTACGAGGTGCTGATTACAAGTACTGGAAACGACTAGACCCGCCGCACTGCGGGTTCCAGCGCTAGGTTGTCAATCATGAAGCCGCCATGGCCGATGGGAGGCCAGCGCCCAGGAGGGGCATACAGCCGGCCGAAGAACACGCCGCGAGCGCTACAGGCGGTGTATTCAGGCGCTCGAAAGGGTTAGGCCGTCAGAATGTCTACGAGCATTTGTGCAGGCTTACTCAACTCGACACCAACCCGGGTCACGACCTCGTAGGGCTCGCTCCGCGACTTCAGTTGCAGCGGTAAACGCACCAGCATGCCGTGGTCCAGGGCCATCCTGGCGACATCCCACGGCATCACCGCGAGCAGATCACGATCTTGCATGAGCATGGACAGGGTCGTGAAAGTCGACGAAGTCTCGATGGGGTATTGCGGGAAGCTCAAGCCGGCCTCGCGAAACTCCCGCTCAAGGGTCAGACGCATAGGCATGTTTACCGGGAACACCACCCAGCGCGATTGCGCCAACTGCTCAAGCGTCAACTCTGCGCAGGCCGCCAGCGGATGCGCCGGGTTTGCCACCAGCACCAACTGCTCCTGATGTTTAACCCGGCTCTCATAGGCTGTAGGCCTTGAGCTGACGCTGGTTCGGCAAATCACCACATCCACGCGCCCTTGGTCGAGCAGGTTGAGCAAGCGGTCACTGGTGTCCTCTACCACCGATACCGATAGGTCCGGTTGGTTCTCGCGCAAACGCGCCAGGCCTTCCACCATGATCGGCACGGCGCCCATGATGGTGCCCACCGACAAACGTCCCCCATGCCCCTGGAGAATGCCCAGCATCTCCTCACGCAGATGCGCAAGGTCGTTACCAATCAAGCGTGCATAGCGCACCACGCAACGGCCCAGGTCATTGGCTTCAAGGCCTTTGCTGGTCCGTTCGAACAGCACCGCGCCCAGCGTCGACTCGATCTCGTTCAGCGCCTTGGTCGCCCCGGGCTGGGTAATCGACATGGCCTCGGCGGCCTTGTGGATCGAACCCAGCTCGTCGAGGCTGATCAGCAGCCGCAACTGACGTAGGCGCAGGCGCGAAGCCATGAAGCTCAAGGGTGGCAGCATAGGGGATCACTAAAAGTTATCACGGGGTCAACAGCTCTCATTAGGCACCAATGGCAGGGATATTTAAAGTGGCTGGCACGTGCTTCCCCACAACAACAACCCGGAGCCAGCATGCGCCTGATCCAATTCGAAACCGCACCCTCCCAGCGCCACGTCGGCGTCGTCGAAGGCGACCTGATTCAGGTTGTGCGCGACACCACGCACCTGCGGGAACTGGCCCTTGCAGCCATCCGCAACCAGCGCAGCCTCGCCGCGCAAGTGCTCGAACGCGGTCTGGACAGCACCGACCAGCGCTACAGCGATGCCTTGAACGAGTGCCGAGTGCTGCCGCCGCTCGATCATGAAGACCCAGCACACTGCTTGATCAGCGGTACCGGGCTCACGCACCTGGGCAGTGCCTCTACCCGCGACAAGATGCACCAGCAGAAAATCGCCGACGGGGCGGCGCTCACCGACACCGCGCGCATGTTCCAATGGGGGATTGAGGGTGGCCGCCCCCCAGCAGGCAGTGCCGGCGCGCAGCCAGAGTGGTTCTACAAGGGCGATGGTTCGATCGTCGTCCGCCCAGGGCAAGCCTTGCAGCCCCCCGCCTTTGCCGAGGATGCGGGTGAAGAACCGGAACTGGCTGGCCTGTATGTGATCGGTGATGACGGCCTGCCTTACCGGCTGGGCTTTGCCATCGGCAACGAGTTTTCCGACCACGTGATGGAGCGGCGTAGTTACCTGTACCTGGCGCACTCCAAACTGCGTAATTGCTCATTCGGTCCCGAACTGCGTGTCGGCGAGTTGCCACGCCATCTGCAGGGCACCAGCCGAATACTGCGCGGTGACCAGGTGATATGGGAAAAGGATTTTCTTAGCGGTGAGGACAACATGTGCCACTCGTTGGAGAATCTGGAGTACCACCATTTCAAGTACAGCCAGTTTTTGCGCCCCGGTGATGTGCACATTCACTTCTTCGGCACCGCGACGCTGTCGTTTGCCGACCAGGTCAAGGCCGTCGAGGGCGATGTGTTCGAAATCAGCCTGGCGGAGTTCGGCGCCCCCCTGCGAAACGGCATCAGCAAGACGCCTGCGGCCATCGCACCCGGCGCGGTGAAGACGCTCTGACCCGACGGCGGCCAGGGCCGCGCCGCCGCTGCATTTCATAACAATCACAAAAGTGAGATGAGCATGAACAACAGCCCTTCCCCTGCAGCTCCCGCGCCTGCTTTGGCGATGACCGATAACGCCAAGCCGACCACTGTGCGTTGGCGCATCTTCCTGATCCTGCTGTTGCTGGCGGCGATCAACTACATCGACCGCGCTTCGCTGTCGGTAGCACTGCCGATGATTTCCGCCGAATTCGAGCTGACGCCTGCGCTTGAAGGCTTGATCCTCAGCGCGTTCTTCTGGTCATACGCCTTGATGCAGATTCCTGCAGGGGTGCTGCTCGATCGCTTCCAGGTGCGCAATATCATTGGCGTCGCAACCATCGGCTGGGGCGCATTCCAGGCCTTGGGCGGGTTTGCCCATAACTGGATCACGTTGCTGGTCACGCGCATTGGCCTGGGCGTGGCAGAGTCGCCAATCATGCCCGCTGGCGCCAAGCTCAACGGCGCCTGGCTGACGCCCAACGAGCGTGGCCGCGGTGCCACTCTGGTCGACGGAGGCGCGCCGCTGGGCACTGCATTCGGCGCAATTATCATCGCCGGCCTGATCACCTGGTTCGACTCTTGGCGCATCGCCTTTATCGTCGCTGGGGTCGGCACAGTGGCCGCCGGTATCTGGGCCTGGTGGTACATCCGCAACCACCCCAGCGAACATCCGCACGTCAATGCCGCTGAATTGGCTTACATCACCCAGGCCAACGATACCGCGAGCAAGGGCAACGGCAACCGTAAGGCCGTACTCAAGGAATTACTCAAAAGCCGCTCTGTGCTGTGCATGTTCGCCGGCTACGCCTGCTACAACAGCGTGTTCTACGGCCTGCTGACCTGGATGCCGAGCTACCTGCACCAAGCGCATAACCTCGACATCAAGGCCATGGGCGGGGCGACCTTCCTGATCTTCATGTGTGGCTTCGTTGGCGAGCTGATCGGCGGCTGGGTCTCCGACAAATGGAAAGCCAGCGGCGGTAAACCGAATACTGTGATGCGCAGCATGTTCGCCGGCTCCGCCGCGGTCGCCGCACTGTGCATCCTGCTGGTGGCCTACACGCCGGATGCCGGCCTGGTCATCGCCCTGCTCTGCGTGGCGCTGTTCTTCATCCGTTGGTGCGGTATGTACTGGTGTCTGCCAGCCATTCTGGGCGGTAAGTCCAAGGCCGGGGTGCTGGGCGGCAGCATGAACTTCTGCGGCAACATGGTCGGCGTGCTGGTGCCGATCCTGATCGGCCTGATCGTGCAGTTCACCGGTTCCTATTTCCTGGCCCTGATCTTCTTCGTGGTCATGGCCTTCGGCCTGATGCTGTTTTCTGGCCTGATCGACTATCGCGAGCGCGGGCTGGCCTGAGCCAGGCGCCCCATTGAGGTGAATGTCATGCAACTCATTACAACAACAGGCAGTGCAAGCGCTGCCAACGCCGTGATCCGGCTCAACCCGCTGGACGATGTCCTCGTTGCTCGCCAGCCCCTGACCGAAGGCCTCTTGCTGGACGAAGGCATCACGGTGCGCCAACCGATTCCAGCCGGCCACAAAGTCGCAGGCCGCGATATCAAGGCAGGCGAACCCCTGCGCCGCTATGGGCAAATCATCGGCTTTGCCAGTCAGGCCATCCGGGCTGGCGAACATGTGCACGTGCATAATCTGGCGATGGGCGACTTTGCCCGCGACTACGCCTTTGGCGTCGACGCCAAGGGGCAGCAGGCGCCCGATGACGATACCTTCATGGGTATAGTGCGCGCCGATGGCCGGGTCGCCACGCGCAACTATATCGGCATCCTCACTTCGGTGAACTGCTCGGCCACGGTGGCGCGGGCTATCGCCGACCACTTTCGCCGTGACATCCACCCCGAGGCGTTGGCGCCCTACCCTAACGTCGATGGCGTGGTCGCCCTGACCCACGGCGTCGGTTGCGCAGTCGACCCCGGTGGCGAGGCACTTGCCATGCTGCGCCGTACCCTTGGCGGCTATGCCGTGCATGCCAACTTCGCTTCGGTGCTGTTGATCGGCCTGGGCTGCGAAACCAATCAGATCCCCGACCTGCTGGCGGCCCAGGGCCTGCAAAGCAGCCATGCACTGCGCACGTTCACCATCCAAGGTACTGGCGGCACCTCGAAGACCATTGCCAGCGGGATCGCCCAGGTCAAGTCGCTGCTGGCCGAAGCCAATCAGGTCGAACGCCAGCCGGTCAGCGTCCGCCACCTCACGGTCGGCCTGCAGTGCGGGGGCTCGGACGGCTATTCGGGTATCACCGCCAACCCGGCGCTTGGCAATGCGGTCGACCGCCTGGTGGCGGCCGGCGGCACCGCAATTCTCTCGGAAACCCCGGAAATCTACGGCGCCGAACACCTGCTGACACGCCGCGCGGTCAGCCAGCAGGTGGGCGAGAAGCTGATCGCCCGCATCCAGTGGTGGGAAGCCTATTGCCAGCGGATGGGCGCCGAACTGAACAACAACCCGTCGGCGGGCAACAAGGCCGGCGGCCTCACCACCATCCTGGAAAAGTCCCTGGGTGCCGTGGCCAAGGCCGGCTCCAGTGACCTGATCGATGTATACGAGTACGCCGAACCAGTGCACGCCCACGGCCTGGTGTTCATGGACACGCCCGGATACGACCCAATCTCTGCCACCGGCCAGGTCGCCGGCGGCGCCAACCTGATCGCCTTTACCACAGGGCGCGGCTCGGCTTATGGCTGCGCGCCCTCGCCGTCGATCAAGCTGGCGACCAACACCCGCCTTTGGGAAACCCAGGAAGAGGACATGGACGTCAACTGCGGCGGCATTGCCGACGGCAGCATGACCATCGAAGAGCGTGGTGAACACATCTACCGAATGATGCTGAGCATTGCCTCGGGCGAACGCAGCAAGAGCGAACAGCATGGCTACGGCCAGAATGAGTTCGTGCCATGGCAGATCGGCGCCATTACCTGATCCCCCAGCCTTCATAACCGGAGCCCGCATGACCCGAATTCTTGGTCACAACTACATCGCCGGCCAGCGCTCGGCGCAAAGCAACACCCTGCTAACCAGCCTCGATGCCACTACCGGCGAGCCGTTGCCAGGCGTATTCAGCCAGGCCACCGAGGCTGAGGTTCACGCCGCCTGCGTCGCTGCAGCGTCCGCCTTCCAGCCCTACCGCAACCTGCCCGCCGAGCAGCGCGCAGCGTTTCTCGAGGCCATCGCTGACGAACTCGATGCCCTGGGCGATGACTTCATCACCACGGTGTGCCGCGAGACTGCCCTGCCTGGCGGGCGTATCCAGGGCGAACGCAGCCGTACCAGCGGCCAGCTGCGCCTGTTCGCCAAGGTGTTGCGCCGAGGCGACTTCTACGGTGCGCGGATCGATCGCGCGCTGCCGGAGCGCCAACCCATGCCCCGCCCTGACCTGCGCCAGTATCGGATCGGCGTCGGCCCGGTGGCGGTATTTGGCGCCAGCAACTTCCCCCTGGCGTTCTCCACTGCCGGTGGTGACACCGCTGCGGCGCTGGCCGCAGGCTGCCCGGTAGTATTCAAGGCGCACAGTGGCCACATGGCCACCGCCGAGGCGGTGGCCGACGCGATCCTGCGTGCCGCGATCCGCACCGGCATGCCGGCCGGGGTGTTCAACATGATCTATGGCGGCGGTGTCGGCGAGTGGTTGGTCAAGCATCCGGCAATTCAGGCGGTGGGGTTTACTGGCTCGCTCAAGGGCGGAAATGCGCTGAGCCGCATGGCTGCAGAGCGCGCTCAACCGATCCCGGTGTTTGCCGAAATGTCCAGCATCAACCCGGTTATCCTGCTGCCTGAAGCGTTGCAGGCGCGGGGCGAGCAGGTGGCGCGTGAGTTGGCGGCCTCGGTGACGATGGGGTGCGGGCAGTTCTGCACCAATCCCGGTTTGATCATCGGTATGGGCTCTGCGGCATTCACTGACTTCATCGAAGTGTTCAAGGGTCAGATAGCCGAGCAACCGGCGCAGACCATGCTCAACCAAGGCACACTGGCCAGCTATCGCCATGGCCTTGAGCAACTGTACAACCACCCAGGCGTGACCCACTTGGCGGGTGCCGTGCAAGGTGAGCGTCAAGCGCAGCCGCAGTTGTTCAAGGCGGATGTCAGCCTATTGTTGGGCGGCGATCCATTGCTGCAGGAAGAAGTGTTCGGGCCGGCCACGGTCATCATCGAGATCGAGGACCAAGCGCAACTGGCTACGGCGGTGCAGGCATTGCGCGGGCAACTGACCGCTACGTTGATTGGCCAAGCCGAGGAACTGGTCGGCTATGGTTGGCTGAGCCAATTGCTACAGGAAAAGGTCGGTCGGGTGCTGCTCAATGGTTATCCAACCGGTGTCGAGGTGTGCGACGCCATGGTGCATGGCGGGCCCTACCCGGCTACCTCGGATGCTCGCGGCACCTCCGTCGGTGCCCTGGCGATCGACCGTTTCCTGCGTCCGGTATGCTTTCAGAACTACCCGGATGCGCTCCTCCCCCCAGCGCTGCAAAACGCCAATCCGCTGGGTATCAGTCGTTTGGTCGACGGTGAAATGCTGCGTTCAAGCCTGGCGGATTGACTTGGCACCACGCGCAACGATCGGGGCCCTCCCGCTTCGCGGGCGCCCCGGTCTTCGTCATCAAGGCCGCTCCAGCTGATCTCGCAGATACTCGATAAAGCGCTGGGTTTTCGCGGGAAGCAGTCGGGTTTCTGTCAATGCGTACACGGGTACCGGTGTCGCTTGCCACTTCGGCAATACCCGTTGCAAAACCCCTGCCTCGACATCTGGCGCAGCGATACCGGCAGGCAGGAGTGCGATGCCAAGGTCCAGCGAGGCAAGTCGTCGCAACATCCCCACACTGTTCAGCTCAAAGCGGCCACCTACCTGAACCTGCTCGACCGCACCCTCGCTGGTCAGGGTCCACTTGTCCGAGCTCGCCCCTGACATCCGCAGGCATTCGTGATGCACAAGCTCCGCTGGGTCGTGGGGCACACCGGAAACACCCAGGTATTGAGGTGAGGCGTAGAGGCCGCGTTGCAAGGTGGCCAGTTTCCGCGCAATCAAGTTGGAATTGGCCGGCTCGCCCATCCGAATCACGACATCCACGGGGTCACTGACCAAATCGACCTGCCGTGGTGTGAGATCGAAGTCAAAGGTGATGCCTGGATACAGTCTTGCGAAATCCGCAATCAACGGCGCCAGGTAGATGTTGGCGAAGTCCACTGGCAACGAGGCGCGCAACAGGCCGCTTGGCCTTGCGAGCAACTCACCCAGCTGCTCATGCGCCAGCCTCGCTTCGTCGACAATGCGTTTGCACCGATCAAAGTAAAGTTGGCCGGCCTCTGTCAGCTCAATCTTGCGCGTGGTGCGATGCAGCAGGCGCAACCCTATCTGCTTCTCCAGGCTGGTGATACGCCTTGAAAGCGTCGAGCTTGGCATGTTCATGGACTCCGCTGCGCCCCGAAAGCTGCGCATCTTCACGACCTCGACGAACAGAGCCATGTCGTTCAGGTATTCCAAGCATTGCTCCAAAAATGGATCAGTCATTTCAATTTTGCCGGATTTATCCCGACAACGGATTGAATGATGATAACCCCATCACCGCAAAGGAGCACTGTAATGAACTCTCTTTTTTCCGAAGTCCAAGTAGGCCGTTACACGCTGTCCAACCGCATGGTCATGGCCCCCATGACGCGTTCACGTGCAGACGATGCTGGCGTTCCTTCCGATCTCGTCACCACCTACTATGAGCAACGCGCCAGTGCTGGTCTGATCATCTCCGAAGGTGTTTTCCCGGTTGCGCTTGGCAAAGGTTATGTACGGACCCCGGGTATTGAAATCGATGAGCAGGTAGCAGCGTGGAAAAAGGTCGCTGAAGCCGTTCACGCCCGTGGCGGCCGTATCTTCATGCAACTGATGCACTGCGGCCGTGTTTCTCACCCGTCATTGATCGACGGCGCCCAGCCACAGGCACCATCAGCCATCAAGGCCGCGGGCCAAACCTATACCGCTACCGGCCTGCAGGACTTCGTCATCCCGCATGCACTGAGCATCGTCGAAATTGCCGGCGTCGTTGAAGGTTACCGCCAGGCTGCTCGCCGGGCCATCGAGGCTGGCTTCGACGGTGTGGAGTTGCATGCAGCGTCGGGTTATTTGCCGGAACAGTTCCTGTCCAGCGGCAGCAACCAGCGCGAAGACGAATACGGGGGTTCAGTTGAAAACCGCGTTCGCTTCGTTCTCGAAGTGCTTGCCGCGATAGTCGAGGAAGTGGGCGGCGATCGCGTGGGTATCAAGATTTCTCCGGAAATGAACTTCAACGATATCGTCGATGCCAATCCGCAAGAGACCTACACCTACCTGGTAAAGCACCTGCGGCCGTTCGACCTCGCCTACCTGCACGTCGCCCTGTTTGGTGCCGAGTTCGACTACCACAGTGCACTGCGTCCGCACTTCAATGGCAGCTACCTGATCGGCAGTGGCCTGAACAAAGAAAGCGCCGAGGCGCTTATTTCCGGCGGCAAAGCGGATGCAGCCGTATTTGGTGGTGCGTTCCTCGCCAACCCGGACTTGCCAGAGCGTCTGCGCGTCGGTGCCGAGCTCAACGCCCCGGATAAAAACACCTTCTATGCGCCTGGCGCAGAGGGCTACATCGATTACCCATCCCTGACCCAAGGGGCCTGAGGAGCGCCACCATGCTACCCACCGCACGCCTGCAGCGTATGAATCACGGAAGCCAGTTCCGAGCGTTCAGCCTTCGTGGCGATCAGTTTGCGAAACCAATTGATCCGTTTCTGGGCGTGGATCATGCCTGGATCAGCGGACCGACCTTCCCACCGCATCCGCATGCGGGTTTCTCCGCAGTGTCATACCTGTTTCTGGATTCAGAAACGGGGATCGATAACCGGGACTCACTGGGCAATCGCAATTTGATTCATCCCGGTGGCCTGCACTGGACGGCGGCGGGTAGCGGCGTGGTGCATGAAGAGGTACCAGCGGAGCCCGGCAAGACCGTGCACATGCTGCAAATCTTCATCAATCTGCCGGAGGACAAACAGGCGCAGGCTCCCCATGCCTTCAGCCTGGAAGCACGCGATGTACCCGTTGTACGCCTGCCGGGAGTGAAGATTCGTGTCCCCCTTGGGGCCTTCGGCGAGATCGCCTCCCCCCTTTCGTTACCCACCGATGTCCGATTATTGGACATCCTGCTGGAAGCGGGCAGCGAGGTAGAAATTCCAATCCCTGTCGGGCATGTCGCGTTCGTCGTGCCGATTGATGGTGAGGTCGCTGTGGAGGGTCAGCCGTTCAGTCCGCTTGATCCAAAGGCCCCAGTAAATCTGCCCCAAGGGCAAAGGAGGGTTATCACGATGCAGGCAGAAAACGGCGCCGCAAAGGCAGTGGTTTTTTCAGGTACGCCGCTGAACCAGCCCATTCATTGGCAAGGCCCAATGGCGCTGGCGTCACCCGGTGCCCTGGGCGAAGCCGTGCAGCGCTACCAACGCGGGTTGTTCGGCAGCCTGCACAGCCAATGAGCCAACAACCGTTCCCCTACTTAGCGAGAAGATCATCATGACTCACGAAAATTTCAATGCTGACAACGCTGCTCTGCTGCTGATCGATCATCAGGTTGGCACCATGGGCTGGGCCAAATCCATGCCCTTCGATGAGCTCAAACGCAATGCCCTGATGCTCGCCAAGGCGGCGCGTATTCTCAAGCTGCCGGTCGTGCTCACCTCCAGCATGGAGGAGCATGCGCAAGGGCCGTTGCTGAGTGAACTGGAAGAAATCCTCCCGGCCGAGTTCGCGGGGCGCATCAAGCGCCTGGGCATCGTCAACGCGATGGACGATGAACATTTTGCCGCAGCCGTCAAAGCCACTGGTCGCAAGAAGCTCATCATTGCCGGCGTAACCAATGATGTCTGCACCGTCTACCCGGCACTTTCGCTGGTCCGTGACGGCTTCGAAGTACAGGTTGTCGCCGACGCGGGCGCGTCGCCAACCGCAATGGCTGATGACATCGCGCTGCGCCGGATGGACAAGGCTGGGGTAACGCTGACCACCACCAACCAGCTGATTGCCGAACTGGCCGGGAGCTGGGCAACGCCTGAAGGCGGTCAGTTGGTACAGGTGCTCATGGAGTCGTTCAGCGGCTGAGTGAGCCCCAGTCACAGTACCCCGCAAGGCGCGGGGTACTTCTTTCTCACCGCAGCGGACCTCACACTCATCACCACCCACCAAGGCTGTCAGCCAAGCGCTCAAGAACAACGTGCTCGACCGCTTGCGACGCATTTGGCCAGCGCTCTGGCAAGTGGCTGTAATACTTGGGATCGCGTTATCGGCTGATTGAACCACCGCGTGCTGCGGCGGTTCGCTTCGTAGCAGCTGTTCTCACCGCACGAACTTCCGTTGTTACGACGCCCTGTCGATGCTTCTAACCACCCGGCACTGCATGGCGTGCGGGTTTAGAGAGGGGTCGACATCGGTGACGGCTTTTCGCAATCGCGCGGTTTCAGAGTCCTGAGTAAAACCTTCAAAGTCATCTTCGCTCTCCCATTGCGCGTAGTTGAGTACCGCCTTCCCATCGAGACTTGCATGGAAGGTTGAGGAGACGAAGCCCGGCCTGTATCGCACCCATCGCTCAACCTCGGCCGCAATGGCTTCAATCAGCACTAGCTGCTTGTCGGCGGTTACATCAAAGCGTACGACCTGGGTGAATATGTCGTTTTCCTCAATTTTTGCCATGAGATATTCCTTGTCGCCGGCTTCTTGGATGACGAGTTGTTCAAAGCGCTCTAGTTATTTCTTTCGATATGCGAACGGCCGAGTGGTTCGCCCCGGCTCTGATTCGACATGCCAAAACCTCCACCGTTGTCCACGATAATCGGTAGGGCCAAGCCGCTCAGTCGCTGCCGTCGACTGCAACCACCTGCCAGCTGTCATCCGGGTCAAAGCGCTGCATGGCCTTGGCCAGCTTGTCGCCCTGCGGCCCCAGGTCTTTCTCGAACACCTGGCCGTCGTGGCTGACCATGAAGCTCATCACCCCGGTGTCGTCGTACCTTGCAGGCCAGGCGACCATGGCGAAGCCACGGCTCATTTGCGTGCCGATCAGGTAGCTGTAGGCACCGCCCGGGGCCGACGGGCCCTGGGCGTCGAGGATGCGGAAGTGATAGCCGTACCAGTCGTCACCCACTGCATCCTGGCCGAACAGCGGGCCTAACGGGCTGACCTGGCCGTCCGCCTCGCCCTCCCAGTACAAGCCGTCGTGCTTGCCGGGGGTACTGAAGATCTGTTGGGCGTACTCCAGGGCACCGTTGCCGTTGCGGTCTTGCGAGGCGTACTCCATCTGCGCATCGTGGTAGGCGAGCAGCGACTGCACGGCCGCCAGCTCATCGCGGCCGATGCGCCGTGCACGGATCTCGGCGCTGCCAGCCTTGAGGTCGAAGCGCCAGCCGCTGGCACTCTGTGCCAACGGAATCGGCAAGGTCCAGTGCTCGCTGCCTACCGCCAGTACCGCCTGGCGATCACCTTTCTGTTCGACCTGATGCTGCTGGTGGTACTGCTGCAGGAAGGCATCGACGTCGCTGCGCTGCACGCCTTCGCGAGGGATGTAGGTGCGCCAGTCGTCACCGAGCAACTGCGCCAGGCGCGCCTGGTCGGCATGCTCCGT
This sequence comes from Pseudomonas sp. P39-UII1, assembly GCF_039672635.1. Lineage (NCBI taxonomy): Bacteria > Pseudomonadati > Pseudomonadota > Gammaproteobacteria > Pseudomonadales > Pseudomonadaceae > Pseudomonas > Pseudomonas sp. P39-UII1. The sequence goes on along the minus strand of NZ_JBDFPP010000004.1, from coordinate 245,235 downwards.
GCCCAACGCCTGGACGAAGGCTTCGACGGCCTTTTCAGGTGTCGGGAATGCCTGCTGAGCGGCGGCCAGGCTTGACCCTGCGCTGCCCAGGGCAACCAGGCAAACCGTGAGGATTGTCCTGTTCATCGCCGGCCTCCTCCGCCGCCGCGGCGCATGGGCGCGCTGGGCCGGGAGATGGCGTGCCCCGCCGCGCGCGATGCATTCGGCCGTTGGGCGAGCGTCTGGCTGGTGCGGCCGCGATCGGCCAGGGCCGTGGTACGCGCGGGTGAGCGTACGCCCTCGAAGGCATTGTCGCGCGCCCTGCCGGCACTGTTGTTCGGCCTGTTCTGCAGCGTCTGGCGGGCCTGCGGATTGTCGCGGTTGCTTCTGGCCTGCGGCTGGCGGTCGGTGGCACGCGGGCGGTTGGCCTGGGCTTCGCGCACCTGGTCACGGGCCTGGCGGTTGCTGGTGGCCGGCCGTTCGATGCCCGCCTTGTCCATTGACGCGCGGGCGCGGTCGCGGGCCTGGGCACGCTGGGCGTCGTCGCCTCGGAACGCCGCACGCTGGCTCGCCCCGTCAAGCTGTCGCCCATATTGCTGGCGGCTGCGGTTGTCGCGGTACGGCACGCCATCACGGTGCACGGCGTTGTGCTGCCAGGTGTTCTGGTTGTTGCCGATGCGGTTGTTCACGTTGATGTTGTTGTAGCGGTTGACGTCGATATCGATGTCGTTGCGCCCCCAATCGCAATCGCCCCACAACGAATTGACAATTGCCACCCCGGTGCCAAAGGCCAGCCCGGCCATCAGCGCCGTCCCCGCGTAATACAGCGGCGAGGGCGGGTAATACACGGGCGGCGAAGCCGGGTAGGCCCAGGTGCCGTAGCTGGTGGTCGGGTTGTAGGTGGGCACATAGACCACTTGCGGGTCGGCCGGCTGGATGATGATGGTGCTGGCCGGCGCACTGCTGGCGGTCGAAGCCGGGGCAGCCTGCACCGTGACGTTCTGGTACTGATTGCTTTGCAGGTTGCCTGCCGCCTTCGCTTGCTGGCGCAAACGCTGCACGGCGCCCATCACATCATCGGGCTGGGCCAGGAAGGCATCCCCCAGGCGCTGCACCCAGACCGGGTCCTGCCCGAGCACCACCAGCACCTGCGGGAACGCTACCAACGCCTGAACGCTAGGGTCCCAGGGCTGTTTGGCGACTTGCTTGACGGCATCATCGCCCTGGGCCTTGGGGTTGGCCTTGGACCAGGTCACCGCTTCGGCCACTTCCCCGGGGTAGGTGGCAGCCATCAGCACCTGCGCCAGCAGTGCATCGGGGTACAACGCGATGGGCGCGAGCATCTGGTCGAGCTGTTCCTGATTGAACACCGGCTGTTTGGCCGACTGTGCTTCAGCGGCCGAGGGCGCAGGTGCGGGAGGCGATTCGCCCTGGGCAAAACCCGACGCAGCGCTCAGGCAGAGCACCGCCGACACGATACATAGCAATGGCATGCGCATCACAGTTCCCTCGGGGTGAAGCCGCGTGGGGTGTAAGCCTAGCAAAGGCTGCGTTTTGCACACCGTACTTGCCGACATCAATAGTCACTATCGAGAGGGGCAATTTCTACTGATCGCGCTCACCCCATAACCTAGCTCCATCGATTCGCCACTTGCCCCCGTACTCTGGAGCTTCCAATGAACACCACGGCCCGCCTGCTGCTCGCTGCCCTGACCGCCACTGGCATTGCCGTGCTCAGCGGTTGCACCAGCCACCCCGAACTGCGCCCTTACACCGCCGAAGAAAACCGCCAGCTGCAACTCGAAGCCATTCAGCGCCAAGCCCTGTCGCTGGATGAGTACGAACTGCGCAAGCGCGTGATCCTGCGCGCGGCAAGCCCGCAAGTGGTGACCGAGGTGGTCGAGACGCAACCTGGGTTCAGTGGCTGAGTTGAAAGACGTGCGGGGCGCTCTATCATGGTGGCTGCCGGGCTGAACCCTTCAGCCCTTACCACTGAGGTTGCCAATGATCGACCACCTGGACCATCTGGTGCTGACTACCGTCGACGTGCAAGCCTGCACCGACTTCTATACCCGAGTAATGGGCATGCAGCTGGAAACCTTCGGCGCTGGCCGCCTGGCCTTTCGATACGGCAACCAGAAAATCAACGTGCATGTGCGCGGCCATGAGTTCGAACCCAAGGCCCACCTGCCCGTGCCTGGGGCACTCGACCTGTGCTTCATCGCCAGCGTCAGCCTGGAGGCAGTGATCGCCCACCTGGAGCAGGCGCAATGGCCCATCATCGAGGGGCCTGTCGAGCGCACCGGGGCGACCGGGCCGATCCTGTCGGTCTACGTGCGGGACCCGGACCTCAACCTGATCGAGATTTCCCAACCCCTTCAATGAGTGCCATGTGGTTTTCCCTGCTCGGCAACACGGGTATCCTGTGCCGCTCAAGAGCAAGCCTTCCAGGACGGTGACCATGATCAGGCCCCTTCTGTTGTTGAGTGTGGCCCTTCTGTTCAGCCAGGCGCTGCAGGCGCAGCAGATCCAGCGCCAACTGGGCGATTTCGACTTCAAGCTCGGCACCACGCCTTCACGCAGCATGGCCCAAGGGCTGATCTCGCCGAGCGCGGTCGGCGCCTTCCACGGTGGCCTGGACCTCAGCCATCCCAGCGGCTGGTACCTCGGCCAATACGCGCCGAGCATGGGCGTGACACCCGATTCCACCCTGCGCCTGGACAGCTACCTGGGCTACAAGGACCATTTCGACAGCACCTTGGGTTACGAAGTGGGCCTGATCCACTACAGCCAGCCCAATATCGCCGGGCCCGACAGCTATGCCCTGTATGGCGGCATATCGATCATGGGCAGCCGCATCGGCGGCGCCTGGCGGGACAACCCGGACAACCGCACCGGTACCCTGTTCGCCGACTTCGGCCAGTTGCCGTTGCTCGATGCCGACTTCACCGTCAAGCTCGCCCACCATCGCCTGGGCACCCCCTTCACCATCGGTGACGGCAGCCAGGTGAACGGGTTTTCGGACTGGTCGCTGGAGCTGTCGCGGCCTTGGCTTGGCATCGACCTCAACCTGATCTACAGCAACTCCAACCTCAGCGGTGGTGGCTGTGATGCCTACGCGGGCATCAACACCTACTGCGACAGCATGGTCACGCTCAAGGCCCAGCGCAGCTTCTTTTAGCCTGCGGGGGCATGGCGTCAGATCCCTCCCCCCGCCAGCAACTCTGTCATCACTTCGGCCAGCGCCTTGATCATCACGTCCGCCGTCGGCCGGTGGAGGATGACGATTTCGTAACTGTCCACCTCCGGCAACCCCTGCTGCTGCCCCATTACCCGATGTTCGCGGGTGGCAGCGCGCGGTGGCAGCAGGCTGATGCCCATGCCATCGGCCACTGCCGCCTGGATACCGCTGAGGCTGGAGCTGGTGAAGCTGATGCGCCAGCGCCGGCCCATGCCTTCGATGGCGCTGATCATGTCTTCGCGGTACAGCCCACGTGGCGGGAAGGTCACCAGCGGGATCGGGTCGAGCTCGAAGGACGGCATGCGCGCGCTGTCGATCCATTGCAGGCGCTCGGGCCAGCAGGCGACGCCTTCGCGGGTATTGCGCCGCTGCTTGAGCAGCACCAGGTCGAGTTCACCGTTGTCGTAGGCCTGGCTGAGGTCGCGACACAGGCCGCTGGTGACTTCCAGCTTGACCTGCGGGTGCAGCCGGCTGAAGGCCGACAACGCATTGGTGGTGCGCCCACCGACAAAGTCTTCCGGCACGCCCAGGCGCACGGTAACGCCGACCATGGCCCCGGCCAGCGCTTCGAGCATCTGGTCGTTCAGCGCCAGCATGTGCCGGGCATAGCCGAGCAAGGTCTGGCCGGCGTCGGTAGGCAGCACGTCGCGGTTGCCTCGCACCAGCAGGCGGTGGCCGACCATGTCCTCCAGGCGCCGGACTTTTTGGCTGATGGTCGACTGGGTCGAGTGCAGGCGTGCAGCGGCAGTGGTGAAGCTGCCGCAATCGGCCACCACGACAATGGCGCGCAGCAGGTCGAGGTCGAACAGGGCTCTATTCGATTTCACGCTGATGGACATCTTGGTATTCAACTAATGGATGGCAAAGCTGACTTCTACCACGGCTAATCACCGAGTGCCACGCCTTCGCGGCGCGGGTCGGCGCCACCCGCCCACCCGGTGGCAGTGCGCTGGATGATCTGCATGCCACTGGTCATGGGCATGGGCGTGACCTCATGGCCCCAGGCTGCCAGTTGGCGGATCAACGCCTGGCTGGTCAACCCGGCTTCCACTTCGGTACCGGCGTTGCGGCTGCCAAAGTTCGGCAGGTTGCTGGCCTGCTGCGGGTCGAGCCGCCAGTCCAGCAGGCCGACCAGCGCCTTGTTCACGTAGCCGATGATCTGTGAACCACCCGGCGATCCGAGGCTGGCGACCAGCTCGCCCGAGCCCTGTGCAAACACCAAGGTCGGCGCCATGGCGGACAACGGGCGCTTGCCAGGCTGCACTCGGTTGGCCACGGGCTTGCCGTTTTCCTGCGGGATGAAGGAAAAGTCAGTGAGCTGGTTGTTCAGCAGGAAGCCCCTGACCATCAGGTGCGAGCCGAACGCCGCCTCCACCGACGTGGTCATGGCCAGGGCCTGGCCGCTGTCGTCCACCGCCGACAGGTGCGAGGTGGAAATGCGCAGGGGGGAGCGGTCGGGGGCCAAGGCAAGGTCCGCGCCCTGCGGCTTGCCTGGGCGCGCGTACTTCATGCTGAAGTCACCGACCTGTTTGGCGCGCTCGGCCAGGTAGGCAGGAGCCGTCAACGCCTTGAGCGGGACCGGCACGTAGTCGGTGTCGGCCAGGTACTGGGCGCGGTCGGCGTAGGCTAGCCGCTCGGCTTCGGCGATCAGGTGGACTGCCAGTGGGGCCGGCTCCAGGCCTGCCACGGACGACGTGATGCGCGGCGGCAGGGTTGCCAGGTCGCGCGGCGGGTGGCTGCGCTGCAGTGCGTCAAGGATGCCCAGGGTCTGCAGCACGGCCACCCCGCCCGAGGACGGCGGCGGCATGCCGCAGACTTGCCAGGCTTTGTAAGGGCCGCACAGCGGTGTGCGCTCCCGGGCCTGGTACTGGCGCAAGTCCTGCATCGACAGTTGCCCGGCATTGGCGTGGCTGCGCACCTGGGCAACCATGGCCTCGGCGATGTCACCGGTGTAGAACGCGTCGACACCCTGCGCTGCGATCCGCTCGAAGGTTTGCCCAAGCTCCGGGTTGCGCAACAACGTGCCCACTGCCAGTGGCCGGCCCTGGCCATCGAGGAAATACCGGGCCATTGCCGGTGAGCCGGCAATGAAAGGGTCACCGGCCACCAGAGTGTGCAAGCGCTGCGAAACCGGGAAACCCTTGCGCGCCAGGGCGATGGCCGGGGCAAACAGCTCACTCCACGGCAGCTTGCCATGCTGGTCGTGGGCCAGCTTGAGGGCGCGCAGCACGCCGGGCACGCCCACCGAGCGTCCACCGATCTGTGCGTCCCTGAACGGCATCGGTGTGCCGTCCGGTTGCAGGAACAACTTTTCCGTTACCGTCGCCGGCGCCGTTTCGCGGCCGTCGTACGCCTGCACACGCTGGCCATCCCAGTACAGGATGAACCCTCCGCCACCAATGCCGCTGGATTGCGGCTCGACCAGGGTGAGCACCATCTGCATGGCGATTGCCGCATCGATGGCGCTGCCGCCGGCCCGCAGCATGGCCCGCCCGGCCTCGCTGGCCAGGGGGTTGGCGGCGGCGACCATATGGCGGGTGGCGTGCACGGGTTGCAGGCCGCTGCGGTAGCCGGATTGCAGCTCGGGGGGTGCGGGGAGCAGTTGGTCGGCAGAGGCGTATTGGGTGGCGAGGGCCAGGGACATGGTGCAGATGAGGTGGGTCGGGAATTGCATTGGGGGGTGTCCTTTCGAAGTGCATGACGCGGGGCTTTTGGCGCGCTTGAGATCGAGCGCCGCCCGCGCGGCGCATCGCGGGCAAGCCCGCTCCTACATTTATTGCAACCTGCCGTTCCAGTCAGGCCATGGTTGTTCGCCTTGGCGCATGACTTAAGTCAGGCGAGGCGGCAGCAGCGCCAGCCGAAAAACCTCGTCGAGCCTCCAAGGCTGACAACTATGGCCTATCAGGCCATGGCACGTTGCAACAAATGTGGGAGCGGGCTTGCCCCGCGAAGCGCCGCGCGGGCGGCGCTCGATCTCAAGGGCGCTGAAGATCTCAAGGCAAGCGCTTCGCGATGCGCCGCGCGGGCGGCGCTCGATCTCAAGCGCGCCAAAAACCTCCCGGCATGCACCTACACACCCTTACACCACCTCCTCAAACGGCAACCCCACATAGTTCTCGGCAATGTTCACCAACCCCGCCTCGGACGACAGGAAGTACTCCCGATCCGCTTCCTGCATCTTCTGGTCCCAGGCATCCTTGTGCTCACCGAAGTCATGCAGCAACTGGGTCATGAACCAGCTGAAGCGCTCGCCTTTCCATACCCGGCGCAGCGCCAGCGGTGAATACTGCTGCAGCAGGTCGGTACGCCCCTCGCGGTAAACCTTGACCAGGATCCGATACAGGTAATTGACATCCGAGGCCGCCAGGTTGAGCCCCTTGGCGCCGGTGGGCGGCACGATGTGCGCGGCGTCGCCGACCAGGAACAGGTTGCCATACTGCATCGGCTCGACCACCTGGCTGCGCAACGGCGCGATGCTCTTTTCCAGCGCCGGGCCAGTCACCAGGCGCCCCGCCACATCCTCGGGCAATCGGGCCTTGAGCTCACCCCAGAAGCGCTCGTCGGACCAGTCCTCCACCCGTTCCTCCAGCGGTACCTGCAGGTAGTAGCGGCTGCGCGTCTGCGAGCGCTGGCTGCACAGCACGAAGCCGCGCTCATGGTGGGCGTAGATCAGTTCATGATTGACCGGCGGGGTGTCGGACAACAGGCCCAGCCAGCCGAAGGGGTAGACGCGCTCGTAATGCTTGAGCACGCCTTCCGGGATGCTCTGCCGGGAAACACCGTGGAAGCCGTCGCAACCGGCAATGTAATCACAGTCCAGGCGGTGGGTTTGCCCGTCCTTCTCGAACGTGACATAGGGCCGTTCGCCCTTCAGTTCGTGTGGCTGGACATTGCTGGCGGCATAGATGATCGGCGCGCCGCTGGCCTCGCGTGCCTGCATCAGGTCGCGGGTAACTTCGGTCTGGCCGTAGACCATGACCGTCTTGCCACCGGTCAGGCCCTTGAGGTCCAAGCGCTGGCGCCGGCCGCCGATCAGCAACTCGACACCTTCATGGACCAGCCCTTCGTGGTCCATGCGCTGGGAAACCCCCGCTTCACGCAGCAGGTCTACGGTACCTTGCTCGAGCACCCCGGCACGGATGCGGCCGAGTATGTATTCAGGGGTTTGGCGTTCAAGAATGACCGTGTCGATTCCGGCCTTGTAAAGCAATTGGCCAAGCAGCAGGCCGGACGGACCAGCCCCGATGATTGCAACCTGAGTTTTCATTGTTGTTGTCTCGTGCTATTAGGGTTCGCACTTGCATTTTTACTGGCAACTCTGGCCAATTAAGTGTGCTATCCCATGCAAAACCTGCACTTTTACAAAAAGCGTTCGATTACCGGACAGGTATTCTCAACATGAAATCCAGCCTCCCCGGCGTACCGTTGTTCCAGCTCTATGGCGAAAACCAGGCCTGGCCCGGTACCGACCTGCTGCATTGCGAGTCGATCCCCGCGCGCAGCCGCTTGCACCATTGGGAGATCAAGCCGCACCAGCACGCCGAGCTGTTCCAGTTGCTGTATGTGCAGCGTGGCCAGGCCCAGGTGGAGATCGAGGGCGTGCGCAGCGTCGTCGACGAGGCCGCCATCCAGGTGGTGCCGCCGCTGACCGTGCACGGCTTTCGCTTCAGCGCCGACATCCAGGGCCATGTGCTGACCTTCGGTACGGCCTTGGTGGCCGACCTGGAGCAACGCCTGGGCGCGCCGCTGAGCGTATTGACGAAGGCTGCGTGTTACCCGCTGGGCAAGGACCGCGTGCGGCTGCGCAACCTGGTCGAGACGCTGCAGCAGGAATACCAGGGCCACGAGCCGGCACGGGTAACCCTGCTCGAAGCCCTGGTGACCGCGCTGATGGTGTGGATCAGCCGCCGGCAGCAACTGGGCCAGGCGCCGCGTAACCGCGATGAGCGTGACCGGCAGCTCTTGGGGCAATACCTGCGCCTGGTCGAGGCGCACTACCGTGAGCATTTGTCGGTGGAGGACTTCGCCGCCCGGATGAACATCCAGAGCCTGCAGCTCAACCAGCTGTGCCGGGCATTGAGCGGGCAGACCGCACTGCAAGTGGTGCATCAACGGCTGTTGCTGGAGGCCCGGCGCAACCTCATCTACACACGCATGAGCATCGGGCAGCTGTCGGACAGCCTGGGGTTCAGTGACCCGACCTACTTTGCGCGGTTCTTCAAACGCCTGAGCGGGCAGACGCCCAATGGCTATCGGCGTTCAGTGCAGCCTGAATGATTGGCGGTAGCCCGAAGAGGCCGGTGAACAAGCACATCTCCACCGCCCTGCTTGACGTATACGTCAACCTGCATTCAGGATACTGGCATACCCCACGCCGAGCCCAAGCATGAGTAGCCAGACCTACAGCATCTCCGACCTTTCCCGCGAGCTGGACATCACCACCCGCGCCATTCGCTTTTACGAGGAACAGGGCCTGCTGAGCCCGGAGCGGCGCGGCCTGGAGCGCATCTATTCGGCACGCGACAAGGTCAGCCTGAAGCTGATCCTGCGTGGCAAGCGCATCGGCTTCTCACTGGCCGAATGCCGTGAACTGATCGAACTGTACGACCCCACAAGCGGCAACCTCAAGCAGCTCAACAGCATGTTGGGGAAGATCGCCGAGCGTCGCGCCCAGCTTGAACAACAAATGCTAGACATCCACCAGATGCAACTGGAGCTGGACACCGCCCAGGAACGCTGCGAACAAGCCCTGGCCGCCACCTTGAACAATAACGACAACCGTTGACCCGCCACAGGAACCCCGCCATGCCTTTGCCCGAAAAAGTCCGCCTGGTCGAAGTCGGCCCCCGCGACGGCCTGCAGAATGAAGCCCAGCCCATCAGCGTCGCCGACAAGGTGCGGCTGGTCGATGACCTGACCGACGCTGGCCTGGCCTACATCGAAGTTGGCAGTTTCGTCTCGCCCAAATGGGTGCCGCAGATGGCCGGCTCTGCCGAAGTGTTCGCCGGCATCCAGCAGCGCCCAGGCGTCACCTATGCGGCCCTGGCGCCCAACCTGCGTGGCTTCGAGGACGCCCTGGCGGCCGGGGTGAAGGAAGTGGCCGTATTCGCCGCCGCTTCCGAGGCGTTTTCCCAGCGCAACATCAATTGTTCGATCAGCGACAGCCTGAAGCGCTTCGAGCCGATCATGGCGGCAGCGCGCAGCCACGGCGTGCGGGTGCGCGGTTACGTTTCCTGCGTGCTGGGCTGCCCGTATGAAGGCAAGGTCAGTGCCGAACAGGTCGCCCCGGTGGCCAAGGCCCTGCATGAGATGGGCTGCTACGAGGTATCGCTGGGCGACACCATCGGCACGGGCACCGCAGGTGATACCCGGCGGCTTTTCGAGGTGGTCTCGGCCGTGGTGCCGCGTGCGCAACTGGCCGGGCATTTTCACGACACCTACGGGCAGGCGCTGGCCAATGTGTACGCCAGCCTGCTCGAAGGCATCAGTGTGTTCGACAGTTCGGTGGCCGGGCTGGGGGGCTGCCCTTACGCCAAAGGCGCCACGGGCAACATCGCCAGCGAAGACGTGGTGTACCTGCTGCACGGCATGGGGATCGAAACCGGTATCGACCTCGACCGGCTGATCGCGGCCGGGCAACGCATCAGCGGCGTACTGGGCCGGGCCAATGGTTCGCGCGTGGCGCGGGCACGCAGCGCGCACTAGGGTTCACACGCCTGTCACATCTGTGTGGGTGGAGTGTTACCGCCCCCACAGGCTCCAGCAAAAAATCGGGTAACAGGGAAACAATTCGACAGAATTTCAGGTGGCCCGATTTTTCCATTTTCGATCAAGTCTTTGATTTTAAAGGGTTTTCTAAAGTTGGCACGGCACCTGCTATATCTTTGGTACAACAACAAAAAAAAACGTGACACCCAATAAAAACAACATGCACCGGCTCTGACATAACAAAAACAACACGGCAGAGGCGCAGCAAGCAGATCTTTTTGAAGTAGGCAGGTTTTTCAGGGGTACGCCCCCGCGAGCTGGCACAGAACAATAAAACTACCTCAAGGTAGCGGCAGTCAGCATCGGATCCTCAGGATGAAAGCAGGTCAGCGCTCAAAAAAATACGTTTGCTCTTGACCCCGGGTGGGGGTCGCCCGTAACACCAGGACAGGCTTACAAAAACAACAAAAGGCCGGTCTCAATAATAAGAAAAGAGCAGGCAACAACGCTTTGAGGGGAGCTTCGGCTCCCCTCAGTGCTTCCCGCTCCCCTCCTCTCTCTGCTTCTCTTCGTTCTCCCTTTCTACCTTGTCCACAACCAACGGCATCGTTGCCAGCACCAGCAATGCCATTAGCGTGCTGATCAGGGCGGTCGCCTCGCGCCCCATACCCGCCGCCGTGCCGATCGCAGCCGTCATCCACAGCCCGGCAGCGGTGGTCAGGCCTTTGACATGGCTGGGATCCCGCCCGTTACCTTTGAGAATGGTACCCGCGCCGAGAAAGCCGATGCCCGCGACGATGCCCTGGACCACCCGGCTCAGCGCCTGATCGTCGGCCCCGGCCATGCTGGGCGCCAACACGAAAAGCGCGGCCCCCATGGACACCAGCATGTGCGTGCGCACACCGGCAGATTTACCTTTGTGCTCGCGTTCGAAGCCCAGCACAGCGCCCAGCACCGCTGCCATCAACAAGCGCAGGAGGATGCGCGTGACTTCCTGTTCGTCAGTGATGTCGGCGAATTCCGCCTGGATGGTTTGCCAGATGACGTCCATGGGTGAGTACTCATGTGTTGCCCGCGAAAAGGCCGATACAGGCACCTGGATGGTTGACCCCTGCACATCAGGCAAAGTGCCCGCCCGGCCGAACAATGCAGCAACCCTGCATGGCCTGCGGTCACAACTGTTAACCGCACCCCGGAGGAGCCACCCCATGCCCATCGAAATCGAAGAAAGCACACGCCGTTGCACGCTCATTGGCGAAGACCTGCGCATCGAAGGCGAAGGCCCGGACATCGAGATCATCACCGATGAACAACTGCACATGTCCGTGGCGCTGCTGGCCGGTCAGCGTGTACCGATTACCGAAAGCGAAGCCGACGCGCTGACTGTAGCCGGTGCGGTGGATAGCCGCAGGCATCTGAAAGCCAGCGTTCCAGGCTCGGTGATTTAAGGCTTCAGCAACATTTGGCGGCAATCTGATACGGTTTTAATGGTGAAATCTGAGCCTGTGCTGGAAACAGCTCGGCGCTCATAGTGCTCATGCCTGATCGAGGCGCGATGAGCACCGAAGCCATGAACGACCGAATCGAAGTCATCGAACTGGCCGCCCCCAAGCGGCCTGCCGTCAGCGGTATCCATACCCGCAGTTTCACGGGCCTGTACCGCAACCTGCGCATTGGCTTCGCCGGCCTGCTGTTCATGCTGTTCTTCGGGACTGCCTGGCTCGACTGGAACGGCCGGCAGGCCGTGTTGTGGGACTTGTCGCGCAGCAAGTTTCACATCTTCGGCGCCACCTTCTGGCCGCAAGACTTCATCCTGCTGTCGGCACTGCTGATCATCTGCGCGTTCGGCCTGTTTGCCATCACCGTTTACGCCGGCCGTGTGTGGTGCGGCTACAGTTGCCCGCAAAGCGTGTGGACCTGGCTGTTCATGTGGTGCGAAAAAGTCACTGAAGGCGACCGCAACCAACGCATCAAACTGGCCGCCGCGCCCTGGGGCCTGAACAAGCTGGCGCGCCGTACGTTCAAGCACAGCTTGTGGCTGGCGATTGGTGTGCTCACGGGGCTGACCTTCGTCGGCTACTTCACACCCATCCGCCCACTGGCCCAAGCGCTGTTCAGCCTGCAACTGGGCGGCGTGGCGTTGTTCTGGGTCGTGTTCTTCACCGCTGCCACCTACATCAACGCAGGCTTGCTGCGCGAGGCGGTGTGCCTGCACATGTGCCCTTATGCGCGCTTCCAGAGCGTGATGTTCGACAAGGACACCTTGGCCGTGGCCTACGACCCGCGCCGCGGCGAATCACGCGGCCCACGCAAAAAGGGCAGCGACGCGCGCGCGCAAGGCCTGGGCGATTGTATCGACTGCACCTTGTGCGTGCAGGTCTGCCCCACCGGCATCGACATCCGCCAAGGCCTGCAGATGGCCTGCATCGGCTGCGCCGCCTGTATCGATGCCTGCGACAACGTGATGGCCAAAATGGGTTACCCGCGCGGCCTGATCGGTTACAAGTCCGAGCACAGCCTGCAAGGCGGCACCACGCACTGGCTGCGGCCGCGGCTGGTGGGTTATGCGGTGGCCTTGCTGGTGATGATCGGTGCGCTGGTGGCGGCCTTGCAGTTGCGCCCCATGGTGTCGCTGGATGTGATCAAGGACCGTGGCCTGTTCCGTGAGAACGCCCTCGGCCAGATCGAGAACATCTACTTGCTCAAGGTCATCAACAAGACCGAGCAAAGCCAGCGCTATCATCTGCGCCTGCTGGACGCCGACGGCTTCGAGCTGCATGGCAAGACCGAATTGGTCATCCCCGCCGGCGAGATGAGCGAACTGCCGGTGTCGGTGGCCATGCTTGCCGAGCGCCCCGCCAGCAGCTCGCAGGCACTGGCCTTTGAAATCCAGGACAGCGATCAACCGGCGATCCGCAGCGTGGCCCACAGCCGCTTCGTCGCACCGGTCAACCGCTGATCCCTTACACTCACTGTTCACCTTGCTTGCCGAGCCCCCATGAAACGCTACGAACGCTTTGCCGACGACATTGCCGAACTGATCCGCTCCGGGGTGCTCGGCCCCGGCCAGCGCGTGCCTTCGGTACGCTATGCCAGCCAGGCCCACGGGGTCAGCCCGTCGACGGTGTTCCAGGCTTACTACCTGCTGGAGCGCCGCGGGCTGATCCGTGCACGGCCGCGCTCGGGCTATTTCGTCAACGCCCATGCGCCGCGCCAGTTCAGCGAACCGCAACCGCTGGAGCCGCTGAGCGAATCGACCGACGTGGATGTCAGCGCGCTGGTGTTTTCCATTCTCGAATCGATCAAGGACCCGAACACCGTGCCGTTCGGCTCAGCCTTCCCCAGCCCCGAACTGTTCCCGCTGCAGCGCCTGTCGCGCTCGCTGGCCAGCGCCAGCCGGGCCATGGACCCGCGCATGGTGGTCACCGACCTGTCGCCGGGCAACCCGCAGTTGCGGCGGCAGATCGCCCTGCGCTACATGGTCGGCGGGCTGATGTTGCCGATGGAAGAATTGCTGATCACCAACGGCGCACTGGAAGCGCTGAACCTGTGCCTGCAGGCGGTCACCGAGCCTGGCGACCTGGTGGCAATCGAGGCGCCGGCCTTCTACGCCTGCCTGCAGGTGCTCGAGCGGCTCAAGCTCAAGGCGGTGGAGATCCCGGTGCACCCGCGCGAAGGCATGGACCTGGCCGCGCTCGGCCAGACGCTGGACAAGCACCCGATCAAGGCCGTCTGGTGCATGACCAACTTCCAGAACCCGGTAGGTGCGAGCATGCCCGAGGCGAAGAAACAGGCGTTGGTCGAGCTGCTGCGGCGCCACCAGGTGCCGCTGATCGAGGACGATGTGTACGCCGAGCTGTACTACTCGCAACAGGCGCCCAAGCCGGCCAAGGCCTTCGACACCCAAGGCCTGGTGATGCATTGCGGTTCGTTCGCCAAGAGCCTGGCGCCCGGCTACCGCATCGGCTGGGTAGCCGCCGGGCGCTTCGCGCAGAAAATCGAACGGCTCAAACTGATGACCTCGCTGTGCGCGTCGATGCCGGCCCAGGCCGCCATCGCCGACTACCTGCAACACGGCGGCTACGACCGTCACCTGCGCAAGCTGCGCTACGCCCTGGAAGGGCAACAAGCCAACATGCTCGCCGCCATCGCCAACTATTTCCCGCCGCAGACGCGGGTCAGCCAGCCATCCGGCGGTTACTTCCTGTGGCTGGAGTTGCCCGAGCAGATGGATGCGCTGAAACTGTTCCACATGGCCCTGGCCCAGGGCATCAGCATCGCACCGGGGCCGATTTTCTCACCCACCCGACGCTTCGGTAACTGCATCCGCCTGAACTACGGCAGCCCCTGGCATGACGATGCCGAGCGTGCCATGGAGACCTTGGGGCGCATCGTGCGATCGTTCTAGCCGCCACCGGGGCGCACAGGCTAAAGTTGTGCACTGCTCTGTGCCGGACGCCCCAATGCCCCACCGCGAATTGCAGCAACTGCGCCAGCAGGTCGAAGCCCTGCAACGGCGCAATGCCGAGCTTGAGTCAGCCCAGGCACACCAGCAGGCGCTGGGTAGTGACCTGTTCCGCTCTCTGTTCGACACCATGGACGAAGGCTTCTGCGTCATCGAGTTCTTCGACGGCCCGCATGGGCCGCTGAGTGACTATGTTCACGTCATGGCCAATGCGGCCTATGCCAAGCATGCCGGGATCCCGAACGTGGTGGGGCAGAAGCTGCGCGAGATGGTCCCCGACGAGGCCGACGACTGGGTGGCGCGTTACGGCGCCGTGCTGCGTACCGGCGAACCTCTGCAGTTCGAACAGGAGCTGATTGCCACCGGCCACGTGCTTGCCGTTTCGACGTTTCGCGTTGAACCACCCGAGCGGCGCCAGGTGGCCGTGTTGTTCCAGGATATGACGGAACGGCGCAAGGCCGAGCAAGCGCTGCAACGGCTCAACGAAGAACTCGAACAGCGTGTCAGCGAAGCGCTGGCCGAGCGTCGGTTGTTCGCCGAGTTGGTCGACCACAGCATGGCCAATGTGCATGTGATCGATAAGCACATGCGTTGGCTGGCAGTCAATCGCCAGGCACAGGAGGACTTTCACCACCTGTACGGGCGCACGCCGGACGTCGGCGACCACATGCCCGCGCTGATGGGTGAAGATTCGCCGGACTACTGCCTGATACTGCCGCTGTGGCAACGCGCGCTGGCCGGTGAGCAGTTCACCACATCCGGGGCCTTTGGCCAGGCACCGAACCGGCGTCACTTCGAGTTACGCTTCAATGCCTTGCTCACCCCCGAGGGCACTGTTCAGGGAGCCTACCTGTTCGCCTACGACATCAGCGAGCGTGTGCAGGAGCAGCAACGCCTGGCCAAGGCCGAACAGGCGCTGCGCCAGGCGCAGAAGATGGAGGCTGTGGGCCAGCTGAGCGGCGGTATCGCCCACGACTTCAACAACCTGCTGGGGAGCATTCTCAATGCTCAGGAATTGATGCACCAACGCCTGGCCCAGGCCCGTTACAAGGAGTTGGCCCATTTGCTGGACCTGTCCAGCAACTCCGCGCAACGGGCCTCGTCGCTGGTACACCGGCTACTGGCCTTCTCGCGTCAGCAGACCTTGCAACCGCTCGCGACCCAGGTCACCGCGCTTGTCAGCGGCATGGAAGAACTGATCCGCCGCACCATTGGCCCATCCATCACACTGCGCAGCCACTTCGCGAGCGAACTGTGGCCCACCTTCATCGACCCTCCGCAACTGGAAAGTGCGCTGCTCAACCTGTGCATCAATGCCCGCGATGCGCTGCCAGCCGGCGGCACGGTCGATATCCTGGGTGAGAATATCGTGCTGCACCCTGAGCTCGCGCAACCGCTGGATCTCCCACCCGGGGACTATGTACGCCTGAGCGTGGTCGACAACGGCTGCGGCATGAGCGCCGAGGTGGCAGCGCGGGCCTTTGACCCATTCTTCTCGACCAAACCCATGGGCCAAGGCACGGGCCTCGGGCTCTCGATGACCTACGGTTTCGTCCGCCAGTCGGGGGGGCAAGTGCGTCTGCTCTCCACGCCTGGCGAAGGCACTCGGATCACGCTGTACCTTCCGCGTCACCCTGAGCAGCCCCAGGTGCCGGCCAGCGCGCCCAGACGGGCATTGCTGGACAGCCGCCGCGCCAGCGGCCAACGCATCCTGCTGGTCGAAGATCAGATGGCCTTGCGCCTGGTCGTCGCCGAGGTACTGGAGGAGCTGGGCTACCAGGTCGAGGCGTTCGAGAGTGGCCCGGCAGCGCTGGCTTACCTGCAACATGCCGAGCCGCCAGCCCTGCTGCTCAGTGACATCGGCCTGCCCGATGGCCTTGACGGCCGCCAGCTGGCCGAGCGTTGCCGCCTTGAGTACCCCGACCTGAAAGTGTTGTTCATCACCGGTTACGACGAGAGGGCGGCGCTGAGTGACGGCCAGCTGCTGCAGGGGGCCAGCGTGTTGACCAAGCCTTTTGACCTGGACGTACTGGCCGAACGCGTGCGCCAGTTGCTGGCCGATGAGCTGCCCTGAGGGCCGCGATCAGCGGCCGCCGCCGAGGTCGATGAAGCTGCCGGTGCTGTAGGAGGCTTTTTCCGACAGCAGCCAGAGAATCGCCTCGGCCACTTCTTCGGGGCGCCCACCGCGCCCCATGGGCAGGCCTGGCTCGAGCTTGGCCACCCGGTCGGGGTCACCGGACAGCGCATGAAAGCCGGTATGGATGTAACCGGGGCGCACGCCATTGACGCGCACGCCTTCGCCCGCCACTTCCTTGGCCAGGCCGATGGTGAAGGTGTCGAGGGCGCCTTTGGAGGCGGCGTAGTCGACATATTCGTTGGGTGAGCCCAGGCGCGAGGCCACCGAGGACACATTGACAATGGCGCCGCCCTGGCCGCCGTGCCGTCGGGCCATGCGCAGCAGCGCATGCTTGGCGCAAAGCATCGGACCGACGACATTGGTTTTCATCACCTTGAGCAGGCGAAACTCGGACATGTCCTCGACACGGCTCTGCAGGCCGATGGTGCCGGCATTGTTGACCAGCGCGGTGACCGGCCCGAGTTCGTGGTCGACGCGTTGGAACAGCTGGATCACCTCATCTTCGACGCTGGCGTCGGCACGCACGGTGATGGCCTCGGCACCGAGCGCACGGACCTGTGCCAGGAGGTTTTCGGCGGCCTGGTCGTCGGCGTGGTAGTTGATGCAGATGCGGTAGCCCTCTCGGGCGGCCTGCAAGGCGGTGGCCGCGCCGATGCCGCGGCTGGCGCCGGTGATGACGATGACTTTGTGCATGGTGTTTAACGGATCGTTCAGGGGACGGACCTTCGACGATAGGGGAAAAGCCCTGTTATTGGAACGATCGTCACGACTTGACAAACTATGGCTCGACGCGTTGCGTCGGGTTTTGTCGCAACCTGTGATAGGTTGCGCAGCTTGTTTTGCCAAGGAATTCAACGTCAATGGAATTGACGAGTATTTTTGCACCCCAGAACCGCCGTCTGATCAAACTCACTACCCCTATTCAGGATGACCAGGCGTTATTGCTGGAGCATTTCAGCGGCAATGAAGGGTTGTCCACGCTGTTCAGCTTCGAGCTGGCACTGATCAGCCAGGATGCCAGGCTCGAACTCAAGTCATTGATGGGGCAACCCGCCCATCTGGAGATCGAACTGGCCGACGGCGGCACCCGCCACATCCATGGTCACATCACCCGGTTCAACCTGCTCGGCAGTGACGGTGGCCTGGCGCGTTACAGCGCGACCCTGAGCCCATGGCTATGGATGCTGTCGCGTCGTGTGGATTCGCGGATCTTTCAAGAGAAGACCGTTGAAACGGTCATCCGCAGGGTGTTCGAGCATTATGGTGGGTTGCGCGAATACGAGTTTCGCCTGCTCAGGCCGCTCAAGTCACACAGCTACATCACCCAGTACCGCGAAACCGACCTGGATTTCGTGTTGCGCTTGCTGGAGCAGGACGGCCTGTTCTTCTACTTCGATCATTGCAAGGACGGCCACAGCCTGATCATCACGGATCGATCCCAAGGCCTGGAAGCGCTGCCCGAACAACCGCAGATCCGCTACCACAGCGCCTTCGTCACCGAGACCAGTGACTCGATCACCCAGTGGCGTAGTCACCGGGCCTTGCAACCGGGCAAGATGGCCATCCAGACCTTCGATTACAAGCAGCCAAGAAATCCATTGTCCATCCACATGGACAGCCTGAATGAACAGGGCGACGTCCCGCCCTACGAGGTCTATGATTTTTTCGGTGCCTACAGCCATGGCCTGCACGACGAGGGTGAGTCCCTGGTCCGTCGCCACCTGGAGATCATCGAAGCCCAAGCCAAGACCTTTACCGGCACCAGCAACTGCCGGGCCATGCGGCCGGGCTACAGCTTCGAGCTGACCCAGCACTTCGACCATGAAGGCGGCGCAACAGATGATCGCCAGTTCCTGCTGGTGTCGGTCGAGCACCGCGGGCGTAACAACTACTTTTCGGATGAGCCGGCAGGTTACGACAATCAATTTGTCTGTATTCGCCAGCGCATCCCTTATCGCCACCCGATCACCGTGGCGCGCCCCACCATCAATGGGCCGCTCAGTGCGATCGTGGTCGGGCCGGAGGGGGAAGAAGTCTTTACCGACGAACTGGCGCGGGTCCAGGTCAGGTTCCATTGGCAGCGCGCAAGCAGCCTGCCGCAGGGCACCACCTGGGTGCGGGTGGCGATGCCCAGCGCCGGCAGTGGCTTCGGTCATCAGTTCTTGCCACGTATCGGCCAGGAAGTGTTGGTCACCTTCCTGGCAGGTGATATCGACCGCCCCGTGGTCACCTCGGTGCTGTACAACGCCGACCAAACGCCGCCGCGTTTCAGCAAAGCCTCCGGCCTGCCCGGCAACCGTGCGCTTTCCGGCATCCAGACCCAGGAGCACAAGGGCCGTGGGTTCAACGAGCTGTTGTTCGATGACACACCGGGCGCCTTGCGGGCCCGCGTCGGCACCACGCACCAGGCCACAGCACTCAACCTGGGCAAGCTCACCGAGCCACGCACTGATGGCCAGGCCAAGGCCCGTGGCAACGGGGCCGAATTGCGCACCGACGCCGCGATTGCCCTGCGTGCGGCCCAAGGCATGTTGCTGACCACCTATGCACGCCAGGACGCCACGGGGGCGCAACTGGACCGCGAAGAGCTGCTGACGCTGCTGGCCGAGTGCGGGGCGCTGTTCAAAAGCCTCGGGCAAACCGCTGCCGCACGAGGCGGGGCAGCGGTAAACAGCGAGGGCATCGACGCCTTGAGCCAGGCGCTGAAACAGTGGCCAACGCCCGACAGCGACAGCCCGGGCAAGCCAGTCATGGCCGTTGCGGCCGAGGCAGGTATCACCAGTGCCACACCGCGTTCGCAAATCCACTATGCCGGTGCTAACCACGACACCACCGCCCAGGACCACCTGCAGTTGACCAGCGGCGCGGCCATGCGCCTGCAAGCCGGCAAGGGCATCGCTGCCTTCGCCCAGGACGAGGGTATCAGTGCTATCGCCAACCGCGGCAAAGTGCTGGTCCAGGCCCAGGAAGACGACATCACCGTCAACGCACAGAAAAACCTGCACCTGTCGGCCGCCGAAGGCGAGGTGGTCGTCACCGCGCCAACCATCCGCCTGGTGGCCGATGACGGCAGTTACATCAAGATCGGGGGCGGCGTCG
The DNA here is from genome assembly GCF_039672635.1 of Pseudomonas sp. P39-UII1. Taxonomy (NCBI): domain Bacteria; kingdom Pseudomonadati; phylum Pseudomonadota; class Gammaproteobacteria; order Pseudomonadales; family Pseudomonadaceae; genus Pseudomonas; species Pseudomonas sp. P39-UII1. Next base: position 225,606 of record NZ_JBDFPP010000004.1, on the reverse strand, counting down.
AAATCGGCAGCCAAGGCAAGGTGATCGTCCATGCCAGCGAGCATGACTGGGTCGGGCCCAACACCGACAGCGCCCAGGTACCGGCATTCACCCGCGACCCGGCGGCGCAACGCCTGGCTTTCCACTACCCGGGGCACGCCGACGACAGCGTGCGAATGGCCGTTGACCACGCCTACCAGATCAAGCTCGAAGACGGCAGCACTGTACAAGGCCTGACCGACGCCAGCGGGCTCACCGAACACGTCGAGCGCGAAGCGATGCACCAGGCACAAGTGGCTGCCCTGCGCAGCACCGGCAGCAAAGGAGGCAGCCAATGAGTGGCGATCAAATTACCGTGGCTGAAAGTGTCACCCGGCTGGTACCCAACTTCAGTACCGAACGCAAAATGGAGGTGCCCGCCGACCTGCCAGGGGTGGTGATCTTCTTGCACGGCGTGAATGACCCGGGGGCTTCATACGAGTCGGTAGAGACGGGGTTGTGCCAGGGGGTGAATGAGCGATTGGATCGGCCTGATCTGAAGGCGGGGCGGTATGGGACTGATTACAATGCTGCGAAAGTTATCCCGATTGAGGAACGCGGTGAGGATCACAAAGCCACACTCGACGATCCAGATACGTACCTTTATCAGCGAGACGCGGACGATCCCAAAACCCGCAGCCTGATGATCCCATTCTACTGGGGCTATCGCGCCGAGCCTGGCGAGATCAAGCGCGATGAAAATAACGATCCGACCAAACTGCGCGACCAATACCAGGACGTCTTCGAGAATCGTCTGGACCGGCACTTTGCCAAGGGCGGCGGTTTTTTCGCCAACGCCACCAACAACCTGCTGGAGATGTACGGTAAAGGCTTTGCCAAGCTCCTCCGGATATTTGCGCAACCCTCGCTATCCAACCCTCAGTACATGGGAAAAGGGCCGCATCGGCGTTACTTTGTGTTGGCGGCGACGCGACTGGCCATGCTGGTCAGTGAGATCCGTCGCATATCGCCTGATGAAACCATTACCATCATGGGCCACAGTCAAGGCACCTTGATTACCCTGCTGGCCCAGGCCTTGTTGATCGATAAGGGCCAACGCTGCGCCGACACAGTCATCATGGTGGACACGCCTTACAGTGTCCTGCCCAAGGCCACGCCCAAAGGCCATGACACACTCGCGACGCTGATCAACATCGCCACGGCGGTCACCCAGGCACCTCATACCCAGCCGCCGCTGTCCGCACTCAGGGACAACAAAACCTACGGCGGTCGCACGGGCCCAAAGTGGTCGCCCACACAGGGCACGCGCAAGGACAAGGTCGGCAACATCACCGTTTTTCCAGAGCGTGATAATCGCGGCAAGGTATACCTGTACTTCAGTCCGGACGACACCACTGTCGCGCTGGACGACGTCCAGGGCATCGGTACCTATGGCGTGCCCAACGCCTTGCCTGACGGAAGACCAGCGATGGCGGCGTTGCAGGCCTTGCGCTTTTACCAGCGCATGTGGACCAAGCGGTATCGCAACGGCGAGCCGGTGCTGGTCGGTGACGCCATACAACAAACAGTGCTGCGGGCGCAGGGAGAGCCCCGATACCCAGGCGGCTGGTCAGGGGCCGCAGTGGTCTCGCAAGCGCCTATAGCAAAAGGTGAAGAACGCCTGATCAATGCCGAATCCTTGAACCCACCCCACGCGCCTCAGATGTTCGGCGGTGAGGCGGTAACCGGCACCCCCACCCAGGCAGGTATGGACGGCCCCGATGACGTCAGCATCCGCTCTGCGTTGGGCAACCCGATGGCCGAGTTCAAATCGATCAAGGTCCGTACCAACCCTACCCGGGTCGACCGGGAAGAAGAACGTGCTCGGTGGAACGCTGGCAAAGAGCCCGGCGATCAAACAGCAGCCATACGCCAAGAACCCGTGTCGGGTAATCCGATGCTGAAGACCCAGGATCATTACGTCATTTTCCGTGAAGAAACGCCTAATGAAATCCAGGCCCGGATGCCCACAGATCCGGATGAAATGGACCCTAACAGCTATCATTCGGCGGTTTTGCGCAGCCCGGAGAACCAACGCTGGGTAACGGCGATGGACATTGCGATTGGCCAGGCGCACAGCCTCGATGATCCGGCTATGCGGGAGGTGTTGGTTGCGATTGCGGATTGGAAGATGGACAAAAAAGTCTTTCAGATAATCAAAGAATTACCAGCTTGGGCGTGCCTGAGCAGGGAAGCTCAGGCATTGGTGACTGCCAGTAGTAAGTATTATCAACGGGGGGTGTTCCCGTCTGCTGAACTGGTCTCGCTAACGCCACCGTCCTTGCTAGCCGATGCACCTGTAAAAGGAGATGGCCGATGAAGGACTTATCCCCTTCCCCTAAGTCACGGCCCAACTTGAAACCTTATCAACTGATCGCCGGGGTGCTCATTGTGCTCTGGCTTAGCTTCATCTGGGTCGTCCAACTCAAAGCACAGGAAGCCGACATGGTACTTCGCGACATGAAACCCGTCATGGCCTGGGGCATTGCCGCTATCGTCGGCTTACTCCTGGTGATATTTAGCACTCACTGGTGGGGCAATGCCTTGGCAAGTGAGAAAGCAGAGCTTGCCAATTATCGAAACCAGATAGAGCTCAGAAACGCCGAACACCAGGCTATCCAAGCCCGCACCTACGCCTTGGAAATTCGGGGAGTTGGACTTGGAATTTACACAGACGGCCAGTCCAAGATCTGGCAGTTCATCAAAAAGAAGAACGACAACTTCGCTTCGATCTACTCGCAGGATGCGAAAGACTACAATCCGTCATTAACCTCCAGGAGAAACTCTGCAGGCATCAAAACCCGTATCGCATTCAAGAATTCGGCAGGTGAATCAGTGGCGTACTGGCCAATCCCGGTGTTTGCGCTTGGGCCGCCCGACCCCTACGCCAAAGGGTACAGAGCAGCAGGCCTGATCAATGAAGGGCGTAATGCTGCGACCTTGGGCGTTACCCAGTTTCTCTGGCAAGACGATGAAAACACTACCCATGCGCAAGGCATGATCGAGCGACTGTTCATGTTCTTTGACGATAACC